>SEGN01000189.1 GCA_004211245.1 Variovorax sp. | reverse complement strand
CGACTGTCCGGCGGCCTGGGACTCCGCGGTTTCCGGTTGAACCTGTCGATCGAAGGCGCGACCAGCTATGAAGAGTTGCTGGCGCTCGCCCCCAAGATCCGGGCCGCGGTCGGCCCCGACAAGGCGGCCGAACTCGACCGCGCGCTGATCGGCTGAGAGGGTTGGCACTCCAGCCTGCTATAATCGTGGGCTTTCCCTTGCCACACCACATCTGACGCTGTGGGTGGCTCCATCCCTTCTTCGGAAGATCCACAAGGAGTGCCATGCGTCACTATGAAATCATTTTGCTGATCCATCCGGATCAGAGCGAGCAGGTTCCGGCCATGCTGGAGCGTTACAAGGGCCTGATCACGGCCGGCGGTGGCAAGATCCACCGCGTCGAGGACTGGGGCCGCCGCCAGCTGGCCTACCAGATCAACAAGCTCAACAAGGCTCACTACCTCTGCGTGAACATCGAGGCTGAGCAAGCCGTGATGGCCGAACTGGAACATGCGTTCAAGTTCAACGATGCCGTGCTGCGTCACCTGACCGTGCTGCGCAAGAAGGCCGACACCGGCCCGTCTTCGATGATGAAGACCGTCGAGCGCGAAGAGGCCCGCAAGGCCCAGCAGGCCGAATACGCCGCCAACAACAACTGATGGTGTGGGGGGTGCCGCAGTCAACAGCCTCGTGCTGACTGCCTGCGTCGCCGAAATCGGAGCATTGCGCTACACGCCGGCCGGCTTGCCCGCCATCGATCTCAAGCTCGAACACGAGTCGATGGTCGAAGAAGCGGGAAAACCCCGGCAGGTGAAGGCGGCCCTCAAGGCCGTGGCGTTCGGCGCCATCGCCGAACGGCTCGCAAGGCAGGCAATGGGCAGTCTCTGGCGTTTCCAGGGATTCCTCGCCACTCCGGGGTCGGCCAAGCATCCGGTTCTGCACATCCAGGATTTTCAGCAAGATTAATTTTCGAAAAGAGGTCCTCCAATGGCCACGTTCAAGAAATTCAACAAAGACAAGCGCCCGAAGCGCAATACCCAGTCGCTGCTGTTCAAGCGCAAGCGCTTCTGCCGCTTCACCGTCGCTGGCGTCGAAGAAATCGACTACAAGGACATCGACACGCTGCGCGACTTCATCGGCGAAAACGGCAAGATCACGCCGGCGCGCCTGACCGGCACGCGCGCGATCTACCAGCGCCAGCTCAACACCGCGATCAAGCGTGCCCGCTTCCTCGCGATGGTGCCGTACAGCGACCAGCACCGCGTCTAAGGAGAACGAAGTCATGCAAATCATTCTTCTGGACAAGGTTCTGAACGTCGGCGCGCTCGGCGACATCGTCAAGGTCAAGGACGGTTACGCCCGCAACTTCCTGATTCCCTCGGGCCGCGCCCGCCGTGCCACCGAAGCCAACAAGGCCGAGTTCGCCGCCAAGCGCGCTGAACTCGAGAAGGCTGCAGCCGCCAAGCTGGCCGAGTCGCAAGCCCAGGGCGAGAAGCTCTCCGGTACGACGATCAAGCTCACGCAAAAGGCCGGTGTCGACGGTCGCCTGTTCGGTTCGGTCACCAACCACGACATCTCCGACGAGCTCAACAAGCAGGGCTACAAGGTTGTGAAGTCGCAGGTGCGCCTGCCGAACGGCCCGATCAAGGTGACCGGCGACAGCACCGTGAGCGTTGCGCTCCACACCGATGTGGTGGTCGACATCACCGTGACCGTCTACGGCGAAACCGCATAACCGTTTGACCCTCGCGCAAGAGCCGCCTTCGGGCGGCTTTTGTTTTGGAGCAGCGCAGGTTGTCCTGCGCATTGCACCGGAAGATCACACGTTATTCACAGCCTTGTCCCAGTGACGCCGTGCCAGTGGCGGCATAGCATGGCAGGCTGCAAGGAAATCCATGTCAGCTGTCTTCTCGTACGCGGAAAACGACCCCTCCGACCGCCAGGTTGCGCAACTGCGCATTCCTCCCCACTCCATCGAGGCCGAGTCGAGCGTGCTCGGCGGCCTGTTGCTGGACAACGGCGCCTGGGACCGGGTCGGCGACCTGCTGACCGACGGCGACTTCTACCGCTACGAGCACAAGCTCATCTACGCAGCCATCGGCCTGCTGGTCAATGCCAGCAAGCCGGCCGACGTGATCACGGTGTTCGAGCAGTTGCAGAGCACGGGCAAGTCCGACGAGATGGGCGGACTCGTGTATCTCAACTCGCTCGCCCAGTATGTGCCGAGCGCGAGCAACATCCGCCGCTATGCCGAGATCGTGCGCGACCGCTCGATCCTGCGCAAGCTGGTGAGTGCGGCCGACGAGATTGCAACCAATGCGTTCAACACGCAGGGCAAGGCGGTCGACAAGATCCTCGACGAGGCCGAGCAGAAGATCTTCCACATCGGCGAGGAAGGCTCGCGCATGAAGCAGGGCTTCCAGGGCATGGACTCTCTGGTGGTGGAACTGCTCGACCGCGTGACCGAGATGGCCGACAACCCGAACGACATCACGGGCGTGCCGACCGGCTTCATCGACCTCGACCGCATGACCTCGGGCTTTCAGGCCGGCGACATGATCGTGCTCGCTGCGCGGCCGTCGATGGGCAAGACCGCCTTGGCCATCAACATCGCCGAGCACGTGGCGCTGAACGAAGGCCTGCCGGTCGCCGTGTTCTCGATGGAAATGGGCGCATCGCAACTCGCGGTGCGTATCGTCGGCTCGATCGGCCGCATCGACCAGACCCACCTGCGCACCGGGAAGCTCACCGACGAAGAATGGCCGCGCCTGACCGAGGCAATCGAGAAGCTGCGCAACATCTCGCTGCACATCGACGAGACGCCCGGCCTCACCACGAGCGAGCTGCGCGCCAACTCGCGGCGGCTCGCGCGCCAGTGCGGGCAACTCGGCCTGATCGTCGTCGACTATCTGCAGCTTATGAGCGTGTCGACGGCCATGAACGACGAGAACCGCGCCACAGCCGTGGGCGAAATCTCGCGCGGGCTGAAGATGCTGGCCAAGGAGCTCAAGTGTCCGGTGATCGCGCTGTCGCAGTTGAGCCGCGGCGTCGAGTCACGCACCGACAAGCGTCCGATGATGAGCGACCTGCGCGAGTCCGGAGCGATCGAGCAGGACGCGGATGTGATCATGTTCATCTACCGCGACGACTACTACAACAAGGACTCGAAGGAGCCGGGTGTGGCCGAAGTCATCATCAGCAAGCAGCGCAACGGCCCGACGGGCACGGTCAAGCTGGCGTTCCTGAAGCCGATCACCAAGTTCGAAAGCCTGGCGGGCGGCGGCGGCCACGACTTCTGATCATTGCTTCGGCGCGGGCTGGCCCTCCGCGCGCACCTTGCGCAACAGGTCCGCGAGCGTCTTGCCGGCTTCGTCCGCGAAGCGCTCCGTCAGCACGTCGAGCGTGTCGATCCGGTCGATGCGAAAGCCGCGAAAGTCCCGGCGCAGCTCGCACCACGCCGACAACGTCCATACCTTTCCCCAGTAGAAGCAGCCGAGCGGGCGCACGGTGCGCGCACTTGGCGCTTCGCTCACATCGCGATAGCCGATGTGCAGCTTGCGCCTGGCCTGCACCGCCTCGCGCACGGTCTGCAAGCGGCGGCGCGTGACGTCGTCGATCGCCATCGCGGGCGCATAGAGCGCAATGGCTTCGGCCGAAACGCGTGCCGCAGGCGGGAGCACCGAAAGAATCTTGCCGAGCGCGCCCTCCACATCGCGGGCCATCGCCGGATCGACCCAGGTCTGGGCCAGACGCGCCGCGGCGACGAGTGCGGCGGCTTCGTCGTGCGTGAACATCAGCGGCGGCAGTTCGAACCCCGCACCAAGCCGATAGCCGACGCCCGCTTCACCCTCGATCGGCACGCCCTGGTGTTGGAGGTCGGCCACGTCGCGGTAGATGGTGCGCTCCGACACCTCGAGCCGCCCTGCGAGCAGCGCCGCCGTGGTGAGCCGGCGCCCGCGGATCAGCTGGACGATCTGGAACAGACGATCCGCACGACGCATCGGCTCAGTCCACGCCGACGTGGACGGTGGCGCTGATGGGACTGGTGTAGGCCTCGAAATCGCTGACGTAGCGGCGCTTGATTTCGGGGTGCGCCTCGAAATATTGCCAGGCGGCCGCCCACGCGGCCACCACCGCGTAGGGCATCGGACCATGGGCCTCGAACACCAGATAGTCGCCGGGTTCGATCTGCACCGTCGCGCCTTCCGTGACCGCCACGCCGGCCGTCACGTCGAAGGCACCTTGCGCATCGGATTCGTAGTTTGAATAGACCCCGAAATTGCGCATCTCCGCCGGGTCCCGATGCGGCGTGGTGCCCATCACGTTCTCGCCGAAGAAGCGTCCCCAGAGCGCCGGAATCCGCCCCGTCGCGGGATTGGCTTCGTCCGCATTGGTGGTACGGGCAGAGAGGCCGGCGACGGCCACGGCGTGGTGATGCTGGCGAAGGGGATTCATCGGTTTTCTCCATCATGGGGCGACATAGCGTACACGCGCCGCCCGCCCGGCGGCGTTCAGGCGGGCGCGTGCAGCCCGACCTCGTTGCCTTCGCTGTCGCGCATGTGCGCAATGACGCCCATGTCCCCCGGCAGCGTGAATCGGGGCGAGACGATGCTGCCGCCCGCGGACTCGATGCGACCCAGCACCGCGTCGAGCGACGGCGAGCAGTCGAGGTACACGCGGATGCCGGCGCCAGCGGCCGCGGTGCGATTGGCGCCCGATTGCAGGCAGCCGCCCGTGGCCGGCTCATCGTAGGGAAAGACCGCCAGCGCGCCGCCACCCATCTCTTCGCGGCGCAAGCGGAACGCGAAGACCTTCTCATAGAAGGCCTGGGCGCGGTCGATGTCTGCGACCGGAATCTCGAACCAGTTGACGACGTTCTTCATGTCGATCTCTCTTGCAGTGGAAGGGAGCTCGATGGTGCGGGGGTGCTCCTGACAACGTCTTGTCAGGAGCGTGTCGTCCGGAATGAAAAAGCCCGCGTCAGAGCACCTCGCTCGCGAAATCCGCCAGGCGCGAGCGTTCGCCGCGTGCCAGCGTGATGTGGCCGCCGTGCGGCCAGCCCTTGAACTTGTCGACCGCGAAGGTCAGGCCCGACGAGCCTTCGGTCAGGTAGGGCGTGTCGATCTGCGCCAGGTTGCCCATGCAGATGATCTTGGTGCCCGGGCCGGCCCGGGTGATCAGTGTCTTCATCTGCTTGGGCGTGAGGTTCTGCGCCTCGTCGACGATCACGTACTTGTTGAGGAAAGTGCGCCCACGCATGAAGTTCATGCTCTTGATCTTGATGCGGCTGCGGATCAGCTCGTTGGTCGCGGCGCGGCCCCATTCGCCCGCGCCGCCGCCATCGCCCTTCGCAAGGAACTCGAGGTTGTCGTCGAGTGCGCCCATCCACGGGCCCATCTTTTCTTCTTCGGTACCCGGCAGGAAGCCGATGTCCTCGCCCACGCTCACGGTGGCGCGGGTCATGATGATCTCGGTGTAGCGGCGGTCGTCCAGTACCTGCGTCAGGCCCGAGGCCAGGGCCATCAGCGTCTTGCCGGTACCGGCCGTGCCGGTCAGCGTGACGAAGTCGATCTCGGGATCCATCAGCACGTTCATCGCGAAGTTCTGCTCGCGGTTCTTGGTGGACACGCCCCAGACCGCGTTCTTGCCCGAACTGTAGTCCTTGAGCGTCTTGAGCACCGCGGTCTTGTCGCGGATCTCGGTGACGCGCGCGTACATGCTCGGCTCGCCCGGTGCCTCGAAATACACGAACTGGTTGATGTAGAGGTTGGGCACGATCGGGCCCGTGATCCGGTA
>SEGN01000188.1 GCA_004211245.1 Variovorax sp. | reverse complement strand
TGAGAGCAGGTCTGCCAGCCCGGATACCGGCCAACGAGGCGGCTGCCATGCCGATGCAAGGCAGCCATACGCCCAACCACCGGCGGGGAAGCCGGTGACGGGCATTCGTCTGCGAGTTTTCTTTTCACATGACTTCCTGCGATTTCTCCGCCTGCGCGTCGCTGCGCGTTTCCACGCTCGCCCTGGCCGTTTCGACGGCCCTCGGCGCCCTTGCCGTCATGCCCGCGGCCCATGCCCAGACGGCCGCCCCCGCCCTGCCCGAAACCGTGGTGACCGCCACGCGCACGCCCACCCGAGTCGACGAGGTGATCGCCGACGTGGTGGTGATCGACCGCGCGAAGATCGAGCAGATGGCCAACCGCACGCTCACCGAAATACTGGCCCGCACGGCCGGTGTGCAGGTGTCGTCCACCGGCGGCGCCGGCAAGACAAGCAGCGTGTACATCCGCGGCACCGAAGCGCGGCACACCATCCTGCTGATCGACGGCGTGCGCTACGGCTCGGCCTCGCTCGGGACACCGTCCTGGGACAACATTCCGGTCGACATGATCGACCGCATCGAAGTGGTCAAGGGCCCGGCATCGGCACTCTACGGCAGCGACGGCGTCGGCGGCGTGGTGCAGGTGTTCATGCGCCGTGGGGAGCCCGGCGAAAGCGCCTTTCGACCCCGCGTGTCGACCACCCTCGGGACGCGCAGCTACAACCAGGCCACTGCCGGCTTCACCGGATCGAGCGGCGCGCTCACCTATGCGCTCGACGTGCAGCGCACGCGCGAGAAAGGTTTTTCGGCCACCAATTCGAAGGTCGCGTTCAACAACTTCAACCCCGATCGCGACCCGTTCGATCAGGACGCGGGCAGCTTCTCGCTCGGCTACCAGATCAATCCCGACTGGAAGGTCAGCGCCGGCATGCTGTACGCCAATGGCACCAACTTCTACGACGACGGCCGCAACCGCAACACCTACGGCAAGGTGCGCACCGAGACGCAGTACCTCGGCGTGCAGGGCAGGGTGACGTCGAACTGGACGAGCGAGTTCCGCGTATCGCGCGGTACGGACTACACGCGCGCCATCGTCGCCGCGGCGTCCAGCGTGCCGGGCCTGTTCGAGACCTCGCAGGAACAGTACACCTGGCAAAACAACATCGCCACGCCGATCGGCACCGTCGTGGCCGGCCTCGAGCGCCGGGTGCAGACGCTCGACAGCAACACCCGCTACACCGTCACCGGCCGCACCATCGACTCGGCCTTCGTCGGCCTGAGTGGCAGCGCCGGCGCGCACAGCTGGCAGCTCAACGCGCGGCGCGACGACAACTCGCAGTTCGGCGACAACAACACCTGGTTCGCCGGCTATGGCTACCGCATCTCTCCGAACTGGCGGGTGAACGTCTCGCACGGCACCAGCTTCGTGGCGCCGTCCTTCAATCAGCTCTACTTTCCGAACTTCGGCAACGCCGACCTGAAGCCCGAGGAGGGCAGGAACACCGACGTGGGCGTGACCTGGAGCCAGGGCGCGCACACGGTGAAGCTGGTTGCGTTCGACAACAAGGTGCGCGGCTTCATCACCAACACCACCAAGCCCGAGAACGTGCCGCGCGCGCGCATCAGGGGCTGGACCCTGGCGTACGACGGCGCGTTCGACGCGGTCGGCCTGCATGCGAGCTACGACAACCTCGACCCGCGCAACGAACTCACCGGCAAGATGCTGCCGCGCCGTGCGCGGGACCAGCTGAGCCTCGCGATCGACTACACCGTCGGTGCCTGGAAGTTCGGCGGCTCGGCACTCTACGTGAGCCGGCGCTACGACGATGCCGCCAACACTTTCGCCACGCGGCTGGGCAACTACGCCACCGTCGACGTGTTCGTCGACTACAGGCTCACGCCCGAGTGGACGCTGCAAGGCCGCATTGCGAACCTCAACAATGCGACCTACGAGACGGCCTACGGCTACAACCAGCGCGGTGCCAGCGCCTACCTGACCGCCAAGTGGGCGCCGCGCTGACTCCCGCCGGCCGCGAGCTGATCCTCGGGGGTCAGAAGAGCGGCAAGTCGCGCCGCGGCGAACTGCTCGCTGCGGCATGGCTCGCCGTGTCGCCCGCGCACCGGGCGGTGCTGGTCGCCACCGGCCAGCCGCTGGACGACGAGATGCGCGAGCGCATCGCGCGGCATCGCGTCGAGCGCGCCGCACGCGTGCCACGGCTCGAAACGGTCGACGAGCCGCTCTACCTCGCCGAGGCACTGCTGGCGCTCGGCGCGCCCGATACGCTCGTGCTGGTGGACTGCCTCACGCTGTGGCTGACCAACCTGCTGATGCCGCCGGACGACAAACTGGAGCGGCCGGACCCGGCCGCCGAAGCCGCGACCCTTCTCACCGCACTGCGCGAGGCGCAGGGACCGGTGGTGCTGGTGGGCAACGAGATCGGGCTCGGCGTGATCCCGATGGGCCGCGACGTGCGCGCTTTCGTCGACGCGCTCGGCGTGCTGAACCAGCAGGTGGCCGCCGTGTGCGACCGTGTCACCCTGATGGCCGCTGGCCTGCCACTGAACCTGAAGGAGACTGCCGCATGAAGCAATGGTTCGTCGCCCTGCTGGGCGCCGCTTTCGCGCTGGCTGCGCAGGCCTTCGACGTGGTCGACGACCGGGGCGTTGCGGTCAGCCTGCCGCAACCGCCGCAGCGCATCGTCTCGCTGTTGCCCTCGATCACCGAGTCGGTCTGCGCGCTGGGCGGCTGCGGCCGCCTGGTCGGCGTGGACCGCTACTCCAACTGGCCGGCCTCGGTGCGCGCGCTGCCGCAACTCGGCGGTGGCATCGATCCGAACGTCGAGGCCGTGTTTGCGCAGAAGCCCGATCTGGTGCTGCTGGCCAAGTCGTCCCGCGTGACCGAGCGACTCGAAGCGCTCGGTCTCAAGGTGCTGGTGCTGGAACCGAAGAGCCATGCCGACATGCGCCGCGTGCTCGACAAGCTCGGCCAGGTGCTCGGCACCGACGACGCGCTGCGCGTCTGGCGCGCGATCGACGCAAGCGTGTCGGCCGCGGCGCAATCGCTGCCCGCCAGCGTCAAGCAAACGCGCGTCTACTACGAAGTCAACAGCGGGCCCTACGCCGCGGGTGAGAGCTCGTTCATGGGCGAGACGCTGGCGCGGCTCGGCGCAAGGAACATCGTGCCGGCGGCGCTCGGCCCCTTCCCGAAGATCAATCCGGAGTTCGTGGTGCGTGCCGATCCGGACGTGATCATGGTCAGCGAGCGCAGCGCACAGGGCCTGGAGCAGCGCCCCGGCTGGGCCGCGATCCGCGCGGTGCGCGAAGGGCGCATCTGCCGCTTCAAGGCCGAAGACACCGACGTGCTGGTACGACCCGGGCCGCGCATGGGCGAGGCGGCGCGCATCATGGCGCAATGTCTGCTGCGCGGAGCGAAATGAACCCGCAACGCCATCGTGAGCCGGTGTTCGGCCTCGTGTTGCTGGTGCTTTCGGCCGCACTCTTGCTGCTCGGCGCCGGCATCGGCAGCACCGGCTTCGAGAGCGTGTTCGCGGCGCGGCACGACCCGGTCGCGTTGCAGATCGTCATGGACATCCGCCTGCCGCGCACGCTCGGCGCCTGGCTGGCCGGTGCGCTGCTCGGGCTGGCCGGCGCGGTGGCACAGGGGCTGTTCCGCAATCCGCTGGCGGACCCCTACCTGTTGGGCAGTGCCTCTGGCGCATCGATGGGCGTGGCCCTCGCGCTGGTGCTGTTCGGCACCTCGCCATCGACCACGCAATGGGTCGCACGGCTCGGGTTGACCGGTGCCGCCTTCGCCGGCGCGGTGATCGCGGTGTTGCTCACCCTGCTGCTGGCGCGCGGGGTGCAGCAGACGCTGCGGCTGCTGCTCGCGGGCGTGATCGTCGGCGTCGTGCTCGGCGCGATCAAGGACCTCATCACGATCCGGTCGGCCGATGTGCTGCAGGCCATCCAGGGCTTCATGCTCGGTAGCACCGGCCTGGTGGGCTGGAGCGCCTGCGCCGTGATGGCGTCGTTGGGCGCCGTGTGCCTGCTGCTCGCATGGGCGCTCGCGCCCGTGCTCGACGGCCTTGCGCTCGGGGAGGCGACGGCGCGCAGCCTCGGCCTCCCGCTCGGTGCGATGCGGGCCGCGCTGGTGGCCGTGCTTGCGCTGGCCACCGGCACGGCGGTTGCGCAGACCGGGCTGATCGCCTTCGTCGGCCTGGCGGCGCCGCACCTCGTGCGATCGGTCGTCAAGACGACGCATGCATGGCTCACGGTGCTCGCGGCGCTCATGGGCGGGCTGCTGCTGATGGCCGCCGACCTCGGAGCGCGCTGGCTGGTCGCTCCTCAGGAGCTGCCGGTGGGCGTGCTGACCGCAGTGCTGGGCGGCAGCTACCTGCTGTGGCTCATGCACCGGCGCGCATCGCGCGGAGGTGGCATGTGACTTCGACCGCGGCGCTCGAAACGCGAAAGGTCGGCGCCACGCTGGGCACGACCGAGGTGCTTCACGGCATCGACCTCGTCATCCCCGCAGGACGCTGGACCAGCATCGTCGGTCCCAACGGCGCCGGCAAGTCGACGCTGCTGAAGGTCCTTGCGGGCCTGCTCGCACATGCGGGCCAGGTGCAGCTCTTCGGCCATCGGCTGGAAGCGCTGCCTGGGCGCGTGCGGGCGCAGCGGCTGTCCTGGCTGGGCCAGGGTGGTGCGGACGCGGGCAGCGCCGACGACCTGATGGTCTACGACGTCGCGATGCTCGGCCGACTGCCGCACCAGCGCTGGCTGGCGGCACCGAGCGCAGCCGATCGGGCTGCCGTCGAGCGCGCATTGCGCGAAACGCAGGCCTGGGAGTGGCGCGACCGCCCGCTCGGCCAGCTCTCGGGCGGCGAGCGCCAGCGCGTGCTGCTGGCCCGCGCGCTCGCCGTCGAAGCCGACCTGCTGTTGATGGACGAGCCGTTGGCCAACCTCGACCCGCCGCACCAGGCCGACTGGATGCACACCGTGCGCGCGCTGGTCGCCGCCGGCAGGACAGTGGTCAGCGTGCTGCATGAACTGTCGATGGCGCTGGCGGCCGATGAACTCGTGGTGATGGCCGGGGGGCGCGTGGTGCACCACGGCGCCTGCGACGACCCCGTCACGCATGCCGCGCTCGAAAACGTCTTCGACCAGCGCGCCCGCGTGCACCGCGTCGACAACCAATGGATCGCGCTGCCGCGCTGAGGAACCCCGCATGCAAATCGAAACCCCACCCACCGCCAAGCCCTACGACAAGCCCGAGGGCGAACGTCGCGGCATCGTGATCGTCAACACCGGCGACGGCAAGGGCAAGAGCACGGCGGCGTTCGGCCTGGCGCTGCGCGCGCACGGCCGCGGCAAGGCCGTGAAGATCTATCAGTTCATGAAGGTGCCGTCGGCGCGCTTCGGCGAACATCGAATGTTCGAGCAGATCGGGATCCCGATCGAGGGGCTTGGCGATGGCTTCAGCTGGAAGAGCCAGGACCTCGAACATTCGGCGCAACTCGCGCGCGACGGCTGGGAGCGGGCGAAGGCGGCGATCCTGTCGGGCGAATTCTTCCTCGTGGTGCTCGACGAGATCACCTATCCGCTGGTGTACGGCTGGTTGCCGCTCGACGACGTGCTGGCCACGCTGCGTGCGCGGCCGAAGGAAGTGCACGTGGTGCTGACCGGCCGGCGCTGTCCGCCCGAGCTGATCGAGCTGGCCGACACGGTCACCGAGATGCAGATGGTCAAGCATGCCTTCAAGGCGGGCATTCCTGCGCAGCGCGGGATCGAGGACTGATG
>SEGN01000650.1 GCA_004211245.1 Variovorax sp. | reverse complement strand
AGGTGCGCCTCGGACAGGTTGTTGTGAACCAGCAGGGGAATCTTCCCGGACATGCGTTGGGGCTCCAGTTGAACAAGGATGGTCAAAGATCGACCGGCGTGGCTTCGACCTTCTGCAGCGTCCACATCTGCGCGTAGCGGCCCTGGCGCGCCAGCAGGTCGGCGTGGGTGCCGCGCTCGACGATCACGCCGGCTTCCAGCACCAGGATCTCATGCGCATCGACCACGGTCGACAGGCGATGCGCAATCACCAGCGTGGTCTTGTTGCGGGCCGCGCTTTTCAGCTCGGCCTGGATCGCCCGCTCGTTGGCCGAGTCGAGCGCCGAGGTGGCCTCGTCGAAGATGACGATCGGCGGGTTCTTCAGCATCGTGCGCGCGATGGCCACGCGCTGCTTCTCGCCGCCCGAGAGCTTCAGCCCCCGCTCCCCCACCATGGTGTCGTAGCCCTTCGGGGTGGACGCGATGAAGTCGTGGATGCGCGCCGCCTTCGCCGCGCCTTCGACCGCTTCGCGCGTCGAGCCCGGGCGGCCGTAGGCGATGTTGTATTCCACCGTGTCGTTGAACAGCACCGTGTCCTGCGGCACGATGCCGATGGCCTGGCGCACGCTGGCCTGCGTCACTTCGCGGATGTCCTCGCCACCGATGGTGATCCTGCCCTGCTGCACGTCGTAGAAGCGGTAGAGCAGCCGCGCCAGCGTCGACTTGCCGGAGCCGGACGGTCCGACCACCGCGACCGTCTTGCCGGCCGGGATCTCGAAGCTCACGTGCTTGAGGATCGGCCGCGCCGGCTCGTAGGCGAAGCTCACGTCCTCGAAGCGAACGGCGCCCTCGGCGTGCGACAGCGGCTTTGGTGGCGCGCCACAGCATCAGCACCAGGCTCACGGCAATCAGCAACTGCTGTCCGGTGTTGAGCAGCGACAGCGTGCGCTGGCTCTTGATCGCGGCCTTGCGATAGCGGTCGAGGCTGGCGTCGTAGCGCTCGGCCTCGAACTCCTCGTTGTTGAAGTACTTGACGGTTTCGTAGTTCAGCAGCGAGTCGACAGCGCGGCTCTGCGCGGTCGAGTCGAGCTCGTTCATGGTCTTGCGGAACTGGGTTCGCCATTCGGTCACGGTGACGGTGAAGCCGATGTAGAGCACCAGCGCGACACCGGTGATCCAGACGAACAGCGAGTCGAACTTGACGCCCAGGATCGTGAGCACCAGCGTCAGCTCGATGATGGTCGGCACGATGCTGTAGAGCGACATCGAGATCAGCGAATGCACGCCACGCGTGCCGCGCTCGATGTCGCGCGTCATGCCGCCGGTCTGTTGGCGACCTTCGCGCCCACCATGAAGAGCAGCGCCGCGATCACGCGCCACTTGTATTGCCAGAGGTAGGGAAACAGGCGACGCAGCGTCGCCCAGTCGGAGCGATCGCTGCGCGCGGGGGCGCCGCCGGCGGCGATGGGAGGAGAGGAAAGCGTTTCGCCGCTGCGGCGCATGGGTGGACAATCGTGGGCTTGTTGTTGCCTCAGATTGTGCCCATGTCCGAATCTTCCAGTGCCAATGTGGCCGCCACCCTCAAGAGCCTGCCGGTCGACATGGAACTGGTGCTCAAGGTCATTCCGATGCCAGCCGACGTCAATGCCAACGGCGACATCTTCGGCGGCTGGGTCATGGCCCAGTGCGACCTGGCCGGCTCCGTCATCCCGGCCCGCTATGCAAGAGGCCGCATGGCCACGGTGGCGGTGAACGAATTCGTCTTCAAGCAGCCGGTGCGGCTGGGCGACATCCTCTCCTTCTATTCCAAACTCGTGAAGGTCGGCCGCACCTCGATCACCGTCACGGTCGAGGTGTTCGCCGAGCGCTTCAAGGCGCAGGGCGAGTACCTCAAGGTCACTCAGGCGACCTTCACCTATGTGGCGATCGACGACAACGGACGGCCGCGGGCGATCGAGCGCGCGTGACGCTCAGGGCTGGAAGCCCGACTTCTGCACCACCGGCGCCCACTGCGCCTTGTACGCCGCGAGCATCGCCACCGTCTGGGCGCTGCTGCTGGACACCGGCACCATGTCGGCCGAGCGAAAACGCGCCTGCAGCGCCGGGTCGGCCATGGCCTGCTGCACCGAGGTCGAGCCCGGCTTCCTTGAAGGTCGGCACATCCGGCAGGCTCGCCGCACGCCGCGTGCCGGAGGTCGCGAGAATCTTCACCTTGCCGGCTTTGGCCAGAGGCTCGAGCGCATCGAGCGTGTCGAACGCGATCGGCACATGGCCGCCCATCAGGTCGTTGAGCAGCGGCGCCGAGCCCTTGTAGCCGACCACCGGCATCTTGAGGTTCATCTTGTCGCCAAGCATCAGCGCGAAGAAGTGCGGCAGGCTGCCGGTGGCGGGCACGCCGGCGGAGATCTTGTCCTGGTTGGTCTGCATCCAGGCGCGCAGATGGCCGAACTCGCGCACCGGGACGGCCGGGCCGACGGCGATGCCGAAGTCGTAACTCGTGATCTGCGACAGCGCGACATAGTCCTTGTCGGGGTCGTAGCCGTTGTCCTTGAACACCAGCGGCGCGACCAGCATGGTCGCCGGGTTGGCCAGCAGCACGAGGTTCTGCCCGCTCGTGTCCTTGTAGACCTGCTGGGCCGCCAGCCGACCGCCGGCACCGACGCGGTTCTCGACGATCACCGTGACGCCGAGCTTCGGAGCGATGGCATCGCCGAGCAGACGCGCAGCCCGGTCGGAGGTGCCACCGGCCGGGTATGGCACGACGATCTTGAGGGTGCCGCCTTCGAGCGGCGGGGTCTGCGCGAAAGCGCTCGGCGCAAGCGTGCCGAGCATCAGCGTTGCTGCTGCGACGGCCAGTGTCTGTCTTCTGGTGGGGGCCATGCGGGTGTCTCCTTGATCGAATCGGGAAGGCACTCTAGCGCATGGCTGCCACCATGATGGGTGCCGCTACTGTGCGGTCATGCGCACGTTCTTGTCGAGGTAGTCATTGGTGAAGAGCGTGGCCGGCTCGAACGGCTTGTCCAGGCCGATCAGGCTCTGCACCAGTTCGTAGTCGGCCTTGACGCGCGCACCGTCGAAGGCGCCGAGCGCGTCAAGAAGTTCGCCGCGGTCACGCAGCGCGCCTATGCGGCCTGCGTGAAGGACTTCGCGCCCTGCCTCGAAGCACTCACGGCCAGCGTCAGTGGCCTGAGCCCTGACAACCAGCGCGACCAGTGGGAGCGCATCAAGCAGCTGATGCGCGACGACACGACCACCAAGGTCGCGCTCGGTGCCTTCGACGGTGCGCGCGTGAAGGCGGACTACGACCTGGTGCAGAGC
>SEGN01000649.1 GCA_004211245.1 Variovorax sp. | reverse complement strand
GCAGGATCCGGCAAGAAATTTCGCATCGAATGCCTTTGCGTTTGGAGCAAAACCAATTATCGCGCCCGACGGTTTCCGGGCACCGTTGCGCCTCCTAGAGTCATGGCACCCCTCCACAAAAAAGGAAACCAGCATGCCCATCCTCAACGTCAAGGTCTCGGCGCAACGCACAGCGCAGCTGTCGGAGCGCATCACCGAAACCCTGCTTGAACTGACGAGCCGCGTGCTCGGAAAGCGGCGCGATCTCACTGCGGTGGTGATCGAGTATGTCGACCCGCACGACTGGTTCGTCGCCGGCAAGTCGCTGGCCGAACTGGGGAAGGCCAGCTTCTACTTCGACGTCAAGGTCGTCGACGAAACCAACACCAAGGCCGAGAAGACCCGCTACGTCGCCGAGGCGTTCGAAGCCTTCGCGCGCCTGCTGGGAGACCTGCATCACGAAAGCTATGTGTATGTGCAGGACGTGCGGGCCACCGCCTACGGCTTCGGCGGCAGGACGCAAGAATTCCGTCATCAGCATCCCGATCAATAAGGAGCACCACCATGGATTTCGCAGAACTCACCGTGACCTCGGCAATGCGCCGCGCCGGCCTGAACACATGGATCCCCGAGGGCGAGGGCAAATGGTCGCTCCCGCTGATGTTCCTGCCTGACGGTTCGGGGTGGGTCGAGCTGATGCGGCTGTCACCCGGCGTACGGCTCGGCCTGCACCGGCACACCGGGGAGGTTCATGCCCTGAACCTGGCGGGCGAGCGCCGCCTGAACGACGGCCGCGTGGTGCGCGCCGGGGACTATATCCACGAGCCCGCCGGTAACGTGGATTGGTGGGAAGCCACAGGCGACGGAGAACTCGTCGTGCACGTGGTGGTCAAGGGAGCGGTCGAGTACCTCGGACCTCACCACAGCATGCTGCAGCGGATCACCGCGGCCGACCGCATCGAGGAGTACCGCCGCCATTGCGCAGCCGCCGGCGTTCAACCTCGCGAGTTGGCCGAGTTGGGGTGACAGTGCCGGCCAGGTAGGGCTGGGGATGCGGTTCACCCTTTTGCCGGCCGGATCGGCTTACCATCGGCCGGTCTGGAGACACCGTCATGACCCCTGTGTTGCGCTACGCTGCTTCGTCCCGCTGGCTGCACTGGCTGACCGCGCTGTTGCTGGTCGCCGTCATTCCGCTGGGCATCTGGATCGGCTT
>SEGN01000648.1 GCA_004211245.1 Variovorax sp. | reverse complement strand
CCACGCCAGACCCTCACCAGCTCGGCGGTCGCCGGGGTGACGATGGTGACGGCAGGCTCGATGACCGCGAATATCGCGTCCTACCTGCTGCAGCTGTTGGCGAGTCGGTGGCTCGGCCCTGCGGGGTACGGGGAGTTCGCGAGTCTGCTGGCGGCCCAACTCGTCCTCGCCGTGCCCGCCCTCGCGCTGCAGACCGTCGTCGCCCGCGAGGTGGTCCGGGGCAAGGGATCCCACGCTGTGCGGTTGCTGGGGTACCGCTGCGCGGTGATCGTCGCGGTCGCGGCGATGCTGCTCGCGCCCGTCGTGTCGTGGGCCCTCGACACCGGCATGCTCGCGACGTTCTCGGCGTTGATCACGGCGCCCGTCCTGGTGCTGCTCGCCACGGAACAGGGACTGCTGCAGGGCGCGGCGCGGTTCGGCCCGCTCAGCGTCGTCCTCGCGGGAGCCGGCGTCGCGAAGGTCGTGCCCGCGGTCGTGGTGCTCGCCGTCGGCGCCGGACCGGGCCTCGCGCTCGCCGCCAGCGCGGTCGGGACCGGGCTGGTGGCCCTGTGTGCGCGACTGTTCGCCGATTCGGGCATCGCCGGGGAGTCGACCACCCGGATCGGCGTCCCGGCCGTCCTGAAGGCGTCGCAGGTGCAGTTGGCGCTGATCGCCCTGTCGTCGATGGACCTCGTGATCGCCCGGATCGTGCTCAGCAACGACGACGCCGGCCTGTACGCGCTGGGCACCGTCGCGACGAAGGCCGCGTTCTGGCTCCCGCAGGCCGTCGGGGTGGTGCTCTATCCGCGGATGGCGAACCCGGCGCACTCCGCGAAGGCCATCCGTTCGGCGCTGGCCGTCCTCGTCGGGCTCGGCGCGGTCCTCGTGGCGGGAGTCGCGGTGGCCGCCCCCCTCGTCCCGCTCCTCGTCGGCGACGCGTATCAGCCCGTCCAGTCGCTGCTGTGGCTGTTCGCACTGCACGGCGCCTGCCTGGCCGTCCTGCAGGGTGCCCTGCTCTCCGCGATCGCGGGGGAGCGGACGCACCTCGCCGTGATCGCGTGGATCGGCTTCGCCGTCGAGATGGCCGCCATGCTCACCCTCGCGTCCACGATCGGGCAGTTCATCGCCGTCGCCGTGACGGTCGCGTCGAGCACGGCACTGGTCGCCGGCGTCCTCGCCGTGCGCAGCGCGCGGCGCGATGCCCCGCGCCCGAT
>SEGN01000187.1 GCA_004211245.1 Variovorax sp. | reverse complement strand
CCCAGCTGCGCGATCGGCAGCGGAAACACCTCGACGTAGTACGTGGTGGCGCCGGTGCGTTGCGCCACGCCGGGGATCGAGGTGCTCTGCGCCGCGTAGCCCGCATGGCGCGCGATGTCGACCAGCCATTCGGTCAGCACGCCGCCGCCTTCGCCGCCGAGGGCGCAGATCAGCAGGCTGATGGGTTGGGTGCGGTTCATGTCGCTCACGCGGGTTGCAGCACGCGCAGCACGCCGCCTCGCAACGCGTGCAGCAGCCGCTCGTGCCATTTCGGGTTCTGCACCACCTCGGCGCGGTAGAAGCTCGGGCACAGGGTGGCGGCGTGCGCGTTCTCGCCGCACAGGCCGCAGCCGACGCAGCCGTCGATCACCACCGCGACCGGGTCGACCTTGAGCGGGTCGGGGTTGTCCTTCACCGTGAGCGTGGGGCAGCCCGACAGGCGGATGCAGGCATGGTCGCCATTGCACACGTCCTCGTCGACCCCGTATTTCACGCGCACCACGCGCTCGCCGCGCTTCAGGAGGCCGGCCAGCCAGGGCTTGATGCGGCGCTGTCGCTCGAGTTGGCATTCGCCTTCGGCCACGATCACCTTCAAGCCGTTGAATTCGCTGGTGAAGGCTTCGTTCAGCGTGGCCCGCATCCGGTCGACGTGGTAGGTGTGCACCGTGCGCATCCATTGCACGCCGAGTCCCTGCAGCGTGCGCTCGATGGTCTGGTTGGTTTCCACCACGCTCTGGCGCTTGTCGACAGCGCGTTCCTTGGCGTCGTCGCCCGGCGTGGAGATGATGTCCTGCGTGCCGGTGGCCGAGGTGTAGCCGTTCTTGAAGATCAGCAGGACCGCGTCATCGCCGTTGAAGAGCGCGCTCTGCACACCGGTGAGCAGTCCGTTGTGCCAGAAGCCGCCATCGCCCATGATCGACAGCGCGCGCCGCTTCATCATCGGCGACACGCCGGCGCGGCTCGCCAGGCTCATGCCGTAGCCGAGGATCGAGTGCCCCATCGAGAACGGCTCGAAGGTGCCGAACGCATGGCAGCCGATGTCGGCCGCGATGTGGACCGGGCCGTTGTCGAGCTGCGCGAGCTTCAGCGCCGAGAACACCGGCCGCTCGGGGCAGCCGATGCAGAAGCTCGGCGGCCGGTTCGGCAGCGGCGCGTCGAGCTGTGCGGCAACGGCGGCCCGGCGCGCCTTGTTGCCCTGCAGCCACCCCTGCGCGGCATCCTGTGCGTGGCCGGGCAGCCATCGGGTCGCGAAAGCGCTCAAGCCGGTCGACAGCACCTCGACGCCGTATTCGCCCGCAGCCTGCAGCATGTCCTTGCCGTGCAGCGGCGTCTGGATGTCGCGCCGGCGCAGCAGGGTTGCCAGTTCCTGCTCGATGTATTCGGGCTGGCCTTCCTCCACCACCAGCACCGCCCGTTTCTCCCTGCAGAAGTCGGCCATCTGCTCGGGCACCAGCGGGTAGGTCACGTTCAGCACCAGCAACGGGATCGCGCTCGCGCCGAAGGCATCGGCCAGGCCGAGTTGTTGCAGGCTGCGCACCAGCGCGTTGTAGAGGCCGCCCTGCACCACGATGCCGAGGTCGGCGTGCTCGCCGGGCATGAGTTCGTTCAGGCCGTGTTCGGCGATGTAGCGGCGCGCTGCCGGCAGGCGCTCGTCGCCCTTGAGCTTCTCGTGGCGGAAGGTCACGGGCGGGTGCGCAAGCCGCATGTAGTCGAAGCCGGCCGGCTCGGCCATCAGCGCGCGTGTCGAGATCGCGGGCGCCACGTTGTCCTTGCAGTCGAAACTGCCGCGCACGTGGCAGGTGCGGATGCGCAGTTCCATCATGCAGGGCATGTTCGAGTGTTCCGACAGTCGAAAGCCGTGCTCGACCATCTCGACCATGCGGCCGAGCTCCGGCCGGGGATCGAGCAGGCACATGCTCGACTTGAGCGCGTAGGCGTGCGTGCGTTCCTGGATCACCGAGGCGCCTTCGCCGTAGTCCTCGCCCACCACGATCAGCACGCCGCCCGTCACGCCGGGCGACGAAAGATTGGAAAGGGCATCGGCAGCCACGTTGGTGCCGACGATCGACTTCCAGGTGACCGCGCCGCGCAGCGGATAGTGGATCGATGCGCCCAGCATCGCGGCGGCCGAGGCCTCGTTGGAGCAGGCTTCGACGTGCACGCCGAGCGCATCCATGTACGGCTTGGCCTGCACCATCACGTCGAGCAGATGCGACACCGGCGCGCCCTGGTAGCCGCCCACATACGACACGCCGGATTGCAGCAGCCCCTTGGTGATGGCGAGGATGCCTTCGCCGTGGAAGGTGTCGCCCGCGCCCAGGCGCAGCGCCTCGATCTCCTTGCTGAAAGAAACTTCCATCGTGTCTCGTCGTGTCGTTGTAGTGGGGTCTCGCGCCGCGCAGTGTCGGGCGATCGGCTCATGGCTTCAATAGAATCGAACGCCTATCGCACATGAATGCCATGCATATCGACACGCTCGACCTCAACCTGCTGCGGCTGTTCGATGCGGTTTTTCGCACGCGCAGCGTGAGCCGCGCCGCCGAAGCGCTGGGAATCACGCAACCCGCCGCGAGCCATGGCCTCACACGACTGCGACTGCTGCTGAAGGATGCGCTGTTCACCCGCGCGCCCGGCGGCGTGGCACCGACACCGCGTGCGGAGCGGCTCGCGGTGGCGGTGCGCGCCGCGCTCGCGACCTTGCAGCACGCGCTCGACGAACCCGATCGCTTCGACCCTGCGGCATCGACCCAGCGCTTTCGCATCCACATGAGCGACATCGGCGAGAGCCGTTTCCTGCCGGCGCTGATGGCCCGGCTCGGCGAACTCGCGCCGGGCGTGCAGATCGAGACATGGCCGCTCGCGCCGGCGGAGATTGCGCCGGCGCTGGACAGCGGCCGCATCGACTTCGCCTTCGGCTTCCTGCCGGAGGTGAAGGACACGCAGCGCGCGCTGTTGCTGAAGGACCGCTACGTCGTTCTGCTGCGCGAAGGCCATCCGTTCGCACAGCGCAAGCGCGGTGGTGCGGCCCTGCTGGAAGCGATGCGCAAGCTCGAGTTCGTGGCAGTGCGCACCCATGCGGACACCCTGCGCATCCTGCAACTGCTCAAGCTCGAAGACCGCCTGCGCCTCACCACCGAGCATTTCATGGTGCTGCCCGCCATCGTGCGCGCAACCGATCTCGCGGTGGTGATGCCGCGCAACATCGCACGCGGCTTTGTTCAGGAGCAGGGCGGCTACGCCATCGTCGAGCCGGTGTTCCCGCTGCGCGACTTCAGCGTGTCACTGCACTGGAGCCGGCGCTTCGAGGGCGACCTGGCAAACCGCTGGCTTCGGCAGGTGATACGGGAGCTTTTCGCGCAGGAGTGAGCCTCAGGGCAGTTTTCCCGGAAGATCACCTGGCTGCGCGCCCACCCGACGCCGCTCGGCGAGGCATCGCCCCGGTTGAGATATCCGCAGATAGTTGTTGAAATGGCAGGACGTGACATATGCCACGCCGGATGCGTCCTATGGCCGGCGGCGTATCAGGCGCGTCGAAAGAACAATTAAGTTTGGCGCTTCGCCGGCAAGGAGGCGCCATTCTTGCAACAGCAAACCCCATGAGCCTGAGCACCACCGAACCCATCCGCTTTTTTCACCAGGGCCGTGTCGTCGACGTCACGGGCGTCCATCCCACGCGCACCGTGCTCGACTGGTTGCGCGAGGACGCCCGCTGCACCGGCACCAAGGAGGGCTGCAACGAGGGCGACTGCGGCGCCTGCACGGTCGTCGTCGGTGAGCTCGCGGCCCCCGGTGCGCCGGGCGCGGTCGGCGGCTTGCAACTGCAGACGGTCAACGCCTGCATCCAGTTCCTGCCCACGCTGCACGGCAAGGCGCTGTTCACGGTGGAAGATCTCAAGCGCCAGTGCGGCAAGGCGGTCGACACGCAGCGGCACGACAAGCACGCGGTGACGCAGCTCCACCCGGTGCAGCAGGCGATGGTCGAGTGCCACGGCTCCCAGTGCGGCTTCTGCACGCCGGGCTTCGTGATGTCGCTCTGGTCCAGTTACGAGCACCACCAGGCCGGCGGCACGCAGCCGACGCGCCAGCAGCTGGCGGACGAGTTGTCGGGCAACCTGTGCCGTTGCACGGGCTACCGGCCGATCCTCGATGCCGGCCAGCGCATGTTCGACCTGCCGGCGGTGCGGCTCGACACGCAGCCGGTGGTGGAGGCGCTCTCCGCGCTGCAGCGCGAAGGTACCTTCGAATACAGCGCAACCTCGGGCGGGCGCACCGACCGCTTCCATGCGCCCACCACGCTGGCCGGATTCGCTGCGCTGCGCCTGCAAAAGCCGGACGCGCGGATCCTGGCCGGTTCGACCGACGTGGGACTCTGGGTCAACAAGCAGTTTCGTGACCTCGGCGACATTCTTTATGTCGGCGACGTTGCGGAGCTGAAGACCGTGGCCGAGCGCGACGGGGAGCTGTACATCGGCGCCGGCGCGTCGCTCGAGGCGGCGTGGAGTGCCCTTTCGCAGCGTTTCGAAGGCCTTACCGACGTGTGGCTGCGCTTCGCGTCACCTCCGATCCGCAATGCGGGCACCATGGGCGGCAACGTCGCCAACGGCTCCCCGATCGGGGATTCGCCGCCGGTGCTGATGGCGCTCGACGCGCAGATCGAATTGCGACAGGGCGAGCGCGTGCGCCGCATGCCGCTCACCGATTTCTATGTCGACTACATGAAGAACAGGCTGGAGCCCGGCGAGTTCGTGCAGGGCGTGGCCGTGCCGCTCGCGGTGGCGTCGCGCCGCGTGCGCGCCTACAAGATCAGCAAGCGCTTCGACTGCGACATCTCGGCGCTGTGCGCGGGCTTTTCGCTCGCGCTGGAGGGTGACGCGGTCAAGGAGGTGCGACTGGCCTTCGGCGGCATGGCCGCGACCGTCAGGCGCGCCGCGCAGGCTGAAGCGGCGCTGGTCGGCAAGCCCTGGACACAGGCCAGCGTCAACGCGGCCAAGGTGGCCCTGGCACAGGACTTCGAGCCGCTGTCGGACATGCGGGCCTCGGCCGCCTACCGCCTTCAGGTGGCGCAGAATCTGATCCAGCGCCTGTGGCTCGAGACCCGCACCGTCGACGCCTTGCCGCCCGAGGCCACCAGTGTCTGGAGCGTGATGCCGCACGGGGTCGTGGCCGCCGCAGCTGCCTGAGGAAATCCAGATGAACAAACCCATCGACGCCCGCCTGCTGCAACCCGGCGAGGCTTTTGCGGACTATCTGAAGAACGCCGCCGCGCGCATCGACGTCGGTGCCGAAGCGAAGGCGCACGACGACGGCGCTCGCGTCGGTATCAGCCGCGCGCACGAGTCCGCGCAGCTGCATGTGGCCGGCGAGGCCACCTACATCGACGATATTCCCGAACTCGCGGGAACGCTGCATTGCGCGCTCGGCCTGTCCCCCGTGGCCAACGGCCGCATCACGGCGATGACGCTCGACACGCTGCGCGCGTTGCCCGGCGTGGTGGCCGTGCTCTCGGCGGCGGACATTCCGGGCACCAACGACTGCGGCTCGATCGTGCACGACGACCCGATCCTCTGCGCCGGCGAGATCCGTCACCTGGGCCAGCCGGTGTTCGCGGTGATCGCCGAGACGCGCGACATCGCGCGCCGCGTTGCAGCCCGCGCCAGGGAGGTGCTCACCATCGAGGCCGCACCGCCGGTGCTGACGCCGCAACAGGCGCACGAAAAGAAGCAGTACGTGCTGCCGCCGATGCACCTGGCGCGCGCCACGAACGAAGGCGGCGCGCAGGCGGCGATCGCGAAGGCGCCGCA
>SEGN01000186.1 GCA_004211245.1 Variovorax sp. | reverse complement strand
GCTCGACCCCGCACAGCTCGAAGCCATCGCGCTGGGCTTGTACGTCGAGATGCTCGAAGCCGGCTACACCTCGGTCTGCGAGTTCCACTACGTGCACCACGATGCCGACGGCACGCCCTACGCCGACGACGCGACGCTCGCGCTCGCGCTGATGCGCGCGGCGCAGCGCGCCGGCATCGGGCTCACCCTGCTGCCGGTGCTGTACCAGACCAGCGGCTTCGGCGGCCTGCCGCCCGGCGATGGCCAGCGCCGCTTCATCCGCTCGACCGATTCGATGCTGAGGCTGCTCGAACGACTCAGGCCGCTGTGCGACGCGCAGGGCGCCCGGCTCGGGCTCGCGCCGCACTCGCTGCGTGCGGTGCCGCCCGAGGGCCTGCGCGAGGCGCTGGCCGGTCTGCACGCGATCGATGCCACGGCACCCGTGCACATCCACATTGCCGAGCAGACTCAAGAGGTCGATGGCTGCATCGCCTGGAGCGGGCAGCGCCCGGTCGCGTGGCTGCTCGACCATGCGCCGGTCGACGCGCACTGGTGCCTCGTGCATGCCACGCACATGGACGGCGACGAACACCGCCGCGCGGCTGCGAGCGGGGCCGTCGCGGGCCTGTGCCCGACCACCGAGGCCAACCTCGGCGACGGCATCTTCGACCTCCCCGCGTGGCGCGGCGCCGGTGGTGCCTGGGGCGTCGGCTCCGACAGCCACATCTGCGTGAACGCGGCCGAAGAGTTGCTGATGCTCGAGTACAGCCAGCGCCTCGCCACGCGGCAGCGCAACGTGGCGGCCGATGCGGGCCAGCCGCAGGTCGCCACCGCGATGACGCTGCAGGCGCTCCAGGGCGGCGCACAGGCGTCCGGCCGTGCCGTCGGTGGGCTCGCGGTCGGACAGCAGGCCGACTTCTCCGTGCTCGACGCCGCGCACCCTGCATTGGCCGGGCTCGACGCGGCCGGCATGCTCTCGTCCCATGTCTTCGCCAGCCACCGCACCAGCGCCATCGACGCCGTGTGGGTCGCAGGCGAACCCCGCGTGCAAGCTGGCCGCCACCGGCTTCACGAAGGTGCGTCGGCCGGCTTCGTCGCCGCGCGCCGCCAACTGCTTCAGGATTCGCGATGACCTTTCGAACGACCGAGCCAGCCTTTCGTTTCCGCCAGGGCACGCGCCCATTGCTGATCTCCATGCCGCACGTCGGCACCCACGTGCCGCCCGCGCTGGCCGCGCGCTTCACCGCCGAAGCGCGCCATGTGCCCGACACCGACTGGCACCTGGAGCGGCTTTACGACTTCGCGGATGAACTCGGCGCCTCGGTGCTGGTGGCCACGCACTCGCGCTATGTCATCGACCTCAACCGCCCGCCGGACGGCGCCAGCCTCTACCCGGGCCAGAGCGTCACGGGCCTGTGCCCGGTCGACACCTTCGACAACACGCCCATCTACGAAGCCGGCGACGTGCCGGCCATACCGGCGTGCTGAACGGCCGCTTCAAGGGCGGCCACATCACGCGCGCGTACGGTGACCCGTCGCGCGGCATCCATGCGGTGCAACTGGAGATGACGCAGTCGAGCTACATGCAGGAAGCGCTGCCGTTCGACTACCTGCCCGCCGTCGCGGCCAGCGTGCAGCCGCAGGTGCGGCGCATGCTGGAGGCGGTGCTGGCGTTCGTGGAGCGCCGACCGCAGAACTGACCCGCCCGGCAGCCTTACCATTCGGAAACCACAAGGGGGAATGGACATGAACACCTCGACCTTGCGCCAACTCGCTTCTGCGGCCGTGATGGTCGCGAGCCTGAATGGCCTTTCCGCATTCGCGCAACAACAGGCAGTCGACGTCGATGTGCGCGCCGGCAGCGTGCTGCGCGCCGGTCCGTCCACGCGCGATGCGGTGCTGCACCGGGTGCCCCGCGCCGCGCCGGCCGAGGTGTTCGGCTGCACCGAGCAGCGCGGCTGGTGCGAGGTGCAGCTGGACGACGGCGCGCGCGGCTGGGTCGCCGAAAGTCGCTTGCAGGTGGTGCAGCAAGAGGAAAGCCTCGACCACCGCACCAGCACGCCGCTGGCGCAGCGCGGCGTGCTCAACAACGGCGCGGTCACGGGCGTCTACCTGGTCCAGCCCTGGGGCTACGGGTACCACGGCGGCACGGTGATCGAAGTGGCCCCGCGCGGCGGCCCGGGCGAGCCGCTGTTCCCGATGCGGCCCGGCTGGGCGCGCGGGCAGCCCATGCCGCGCTGAAGTGCGTGGATTGGCCCCACCGGGGTCCCGCCGGGGCACGACTTCTAGAATCCCGGCATGAAGCCCGTCACCTACACCCGCGGCCAGGCATTGCCCGGCATCCTCGCCCAGCGCATCGCCATCCTCGACGGGGCGATGGGCACGATGATCCAGCGCTTCAAGCTCACGGAAGAACAGTACCGCGGCGAGCGCTTCAAGGACTTCGAGCGCGACGTGAAGGGCAACAACGAGCTGCTGTCCCTCACGCGCCCGGACGTGATCCGCGACATCCACGAGAAATACCTCGCGGCCGGCGCCGACCTGATCGAGACCAACACCTTCGGCGCCACCACGGTCGCGCAGGAGGACTATCAGATGGCGCACCTGGCGCGCGAGATGAACCTCGCGTCCGCCCGACTGGCGCGTGAAGCATGCGACAAGTACAGCACCCCCGACAGGCCGCGCTTCGTCGCCGGCGCGCTGGGGCCCACGCCCAAGACCGCGAGCATCAGCCCCGACGTGAACGATCCCGGCGCGCGCAACGTCGACTTCGAGACGCTGCGTGCCGCGTACTACGAGCAGACCGAGGCGCTGGTCGAGGGCGGTGCCGACGTGATCCTGGTCGAGACCATCTTCGACACGCTCAATGCCAAGGCCGCGCTGTTCGCGGTCGACGAGTTTTTCGAGCACAGCGGCGAGCGCCTGCCGCTCATCATCAGCGGCACCGTCACCGATGCATCGGGACGCATCCTGTCGGGCCAGACCGTCACCGCGTTCTGGCACAGCGTGCGCCATGCGCAGCCGCTCGCGGTCGGGCTCAACTGCGCGCTCGGCGCGGCGCTGATGCGGCCCTACATCCAGGAACTGGCCAAGGTCGCAGGCGACACCTTCATCAGCTGCTACCCGAACGCGGGCCTGCCCAACCCGATGAGCGACACCGGCTTCGACGAGACGCCCGACGTCACCTCGCGCCTGCTGCACGAGTTCGCGGCCGAGGGCTTGGTCAACCTCGTGGGCGGCTGCTGCGGCACCACGCCCGATCACATCGCGGCCATCGGCCAGGCGGTGCAGCCGCTGGCGGGCCGGGCCCTGAAGCGTGCGCCGTTCTACCGCGAGGCGCAGGCCGAGCCGGCCTGAGTGCGTCCGGGAGTGGGAGTGCCGCGCCAATGTGAAGCGCGGGTGAAGTCTGTTGCAAGGCGCGAAGGAAGGTGCACGGTTGTCCGTCGGATGGCGTTGTCTTTGAAGGCCCAGGCTGATTGACAGCCTCCGGAGGCCGGGCCTACCCTGACTTGCAAAGGACGCGACTCATGCACAAAGACAATCACTCCTACCGAACTGCGTTGCGGTGGGCCGGGATCGGCGCCCTGGCGCTGGCCCTTCCGCTCGCCGCCGCTGCGCAGGAAGCCTTTGCGCGCGGGTCGGTCACGCTGCGCGCCGGCCCGTCGAGCGACTATCCGGCCATCGTTCGGCTGGGCCCGGGCCAGCCGCTCACCGTGCTGGGTTGCACCAGCGGTTACGGCTGGTGCGACGTGGTGCTGCCCGACGGCCTGCGCGGCTGGGCGGCAGCACAGCGGCTGGAGTACCCGTATCGTGGCGGCAACGTCCCGCTGGCCAGCTACGGCGCGATCATCGGCGTGCCGATCGTCGGCTTCAGCATCGGCCGCTATTGGGGTGACCATTACCGCGATCGCCCCTGGTACGGCGACCGACGGTGGTGGGGCAACCGCCCCCCGCCGCCGCCGCAGGCCGGCTGGCGTCCGCCGCCCCTGCCGAACGCCGGCTGGCAACCGCGCCCGCCCGGCCCGGGACCGGGCTTCGGCCCGCCGCCGAACCGTCCGCAGCCCGGCAGGCCCGGCGGCCCCGGCTACGGTCCGGACCCCGGCTTTCGACCGCAGCCGGGCGGCGGCCCGCGCCCGCCGCGCGATCCGGGCGTCCGTCCGCCCCAGCCCGGCCCGGGTGTCGGCCAGCCGGGTCCGGGATTCGGTCCCCGCCCAGGGGGTGGCCCGGGTCCCGGTGGCGGCCTCGGCATGCCGCCGCAAGGCACGGTCCAGCCGAGCGGCAACAACCCTTCGCGCCCCTGACGCCGCTGCCGCTCAGGCGGCCGGTGCGGTCTTGTCGCGCTGGATCAGCTGGATGAAACGCTTCGCACCCAGGCCGAGCGGCCGCTCGCGCGACCACACGACGTCGACCCACAGGTCGAGTCCGTTCGACAGGTTCTCGAACACGATCTCGACCAGTGCGCCGGCGGCGACGTGCGGCTGTGCGAAGCGGCGCGGCAGCCAGCCCCAACCCACCCCGGCCGTGATCAGGCTCAGCGCGGCCTGCGCGTTGTCGCTGCGCCAGGTGTGGCGCGCGAACACGAAGCGCGGGTCGCTCGACGCCAGGTCGCGGCCCGCCACAACCACCTGCCGCGTGTTGGTCAGGTGCTGCTCGCGCAGGCGGCTGCCGGCCGCGACATACACCGGGTGCGTCGGCGCGATCACGGCCACCAGCAACTCGCTCGCCACCTCCTGAAAACCTTCGCGACCGTCGATGCTCGGCCGCTCGAACACGAGCGCCAGCTGGGCCCGTCCGGTGTGCAGCATCTCCAGCGCGTCGGCCTGCGGCGCCGCCAGCACCTCGACCTCCAGCAGCGGGTGTTCCTGGGCCAGCGCGGCCAGCGGCGCGCTCCAGGGCGCTGACAACAGCTCCGGCGCAATCGCCAGCGTAAGACGGTTCTCGAGTCCCTGTGTCAGCCCGAGCGCCTGCACCTGCAGCGCTTTCAACTGCGCGGCCAGCAGCCGCGCCTGGGGTTCGAGCGAGCGTGCCGCAGCAGTCGGGCGGGGCTCGCGCCCGCTGCGGTCGAACAGTGGCAGGTCCAGCTCGGCTTCGAGCTGTGCGATGGCCATGCTGACCGCCGACGGCACCCGGCCGAGCGCCCGGGCCGCTGCCGAGAACGAGCCGCGGTCGAGCACCGCCAGAAAGACTTCGACCGTGTCGCTGGAAAAGGCCATGGCAATCGATGTATCAATGCAATTGAAAGAAGGTGACTTTTTATATCAGCCAATCACCATTAAATTCTGTCGCATGCAAGGAATTCAGCGAAAAGTCGTCTACATCAGCCTCTATGAAGGCATCGCCATCGTGGTCGCCGCGGCCGGGCTGGCGCTCATGTCCGGGCAGGGCCTCGGCCATTCCGGGGTGCTCGCCGTGGCCGCTTCGGTCGTGGCGGTGCTCTGGAATCTGGCGTTCAACACGCTCTTCGAGCGCTGGGAGTCGCGCCAGGCCGTGCGCGGACGCAGCCTGCGCCGCCGCGTCGCGCATGCGATCGGGTTCGAGGGCGGGCTGATCGCGTTCCTGGTGCCGATGTTCGCCTGGGGTCTGGGCGTGAGCCTGTGGGAGGCACTGGTGATGGACCTCGGGCTGGTCGTGTTTTTCCTGGTCTACACCTTCGCGTTCAACTGGGCTTTCGACCGCGTGTTCGGCCTGCCGGCCTCGGCCACGGGCGCGCAGATCAAGACGGCTTAAAATCCGCGCTCCCAAGGAGCGTTGCAACATCCCCGGCGCGGGCTGTCAGGCTTGGGATCCATGTCCCCGCAACGACGCTCACCTGCTGATCGAGTCACACAGGTGCGCCCCATGTCCCAAGCCGTCGTCCCCCCCATGCTGCTGTCCGGCCTCGAGCCGGTTTCCATCGGCGAGGGAACCCTGTTCGTCAACATCGGCGAGCGCACCAACGTCACCGGTTCCAAGGCGTTCGCGCGGATGATCCTGAACGGCCAGTTCGAAGAGGCGCTGGCCGTGGCGCGCCAGCAGGTCGAAAACGGCGCGCAGGTGATCGACGTGAACATGGACGAGGCCATGCTCGACAGCAAGGCCGCGATGGTGCGGTTCCTGAACCTGATCGCGAGCGAGCCGGACATCGCGCGCATGCCGATCATGGTCGACAGTTCCAAGTGGGAGGTGATCGAGGCCGGGCTGCGCTGCATCCAGGGCAAGGGCATCGTCAACTCCATCTCCATGAAGGAAGGCGCCGACAAGTTCAAGCACGAGGCGCGTCTGGTGCGGCGCTATGGCGCGGCGGCGGTGGTGATGGCCTTCGACGAAGTGGGCCAGGCCGATACCTACCAGCGCAAGATCGAAATCTGCGAGCGCGCCTACCGCATCCTGGTGGACGAGGTCGGCTTTCCGCCCGAGGACATCATCTTCGACCCGAACATCTTCGCGGTGGCGACGGGCATCGAGGAGCACAACAACTACGCGGTCGACTTCATCGAGGCGACACGCTGGATCAAGCAGAACCTGCCGGGCGCCAAGGTGTCTGGCGGCGTGAGCAACGTGAGCTTCAGCTTCCGCGGCAACGATCCGGTGCGCGAGGCGATCCACACGGTGTTCCTGTACCACGCGATCCAGGCCGGCATGGACATGGGCATCGTCAACGCCGGCATGGTCGGCGTGTACGACGATCTGGAGCCGGTGCTGCGCGAGCGCGTCGAGGACGTGATCCTCAACCGCCGCCCCGATGCCGGCGAGCGCCTGGTCGAAGTGGCCGAGACCGCCAAGAGCGGCGCCAAGGACGAGAGCAAGCGCAACGACTGGCGCGGCACGCCCGAGGCGCCGGTCACGGTGGGCCAGCGCCTGAGCCACGCGCTCGTGCACGGCATCACCGAGTTCATCGTGGAGGACACCGAGGAGGCCTACCGCGACATCCTTGCCAAGGGCGGGCGGCCGCTGCATGTCATCGAAGGCCCGCTGATGGACGGCATGAACGTCGTCGGCGACCTGTTCGGCGCGGGCAAGATGTTCCTGCCGCAGGTGGTCAAGTCGGCCCGCGTGATGAAGCAGGCCGTGGCCCACCTGCTGCCCTACATCGAGGAAGAGAAGCTGCGCGACGAGGCGGCCGGCCGCGACGTGCGCACCAAGGGCAAGATCATCATCGCCACCGTGAAGGGCGATGTGCACGACATCGGCAAGAACATCGTCACCGTCGTGCTCCAGTGCAACAACTTCGAGGTGGTGAACATGGGCGTGATGGTGCCGTGCCACGAGATCCTGGCGCGCGCCAAGGTCGAGGG
>SEGN01000185.1 GCA_004211245.1 Variovorax sp. | reverse complement strand
TCGGTCGTCGGCCGGGGGCTGGCGTGGATCGAGATCGGCGAAAGCCGGTCGGCATTCCAGGCCTGGCTCGGCGATGTCGCGTCGCCCTCGGACTTTCCCTTCGAGATCCGCTACAACGGTGGCACCCCGGGCCTGTACGGGCTGGGCGTCCTGACCGACCAGGGCGTCGTCGACATCCGCAAACCGCCTGTCCGGATCGGCTGACATGCAACGTCTTTCGCACCCTCTGCCGTCCCTCCTGCTGGCTGTCGTGGCCGTGCTCGGCATGCCCGCCGTGGCACAGCAGGGCTACCCACAGCGTCCCATCACCGTGGTGATCGGCTTCCCGCCGGGCGGCAGCGTCGACGCAGTCGGTCGCGCGGTCGTCGAATCGCTCGGCAAGAAACTGGACGCCACCACCGTGGTGGAGAACGCGGGCGGCGCCTCGGGCGCCATCGGCGTTCAAAAGGTGGTGAATGCCGCGCCCGACGGCTACACGCTGGTGTTCGGCTCGAGCAGCGAGTTCGTCGCCACGCGCTTTCTCAACCCCGCGCAGAAGTACGACGCGCAGCGGGATCTGGTGCCGATCGGCTACGTGGGCGCCATCCCGCTGGTGCTGGTGGCGTCGCAACAGAGCGGCGTGCGCACGCTCGACCAGTTCGTCGCGGTGGCGCGCGCCCGCCCTGGCCAACTGAGCTACGGAACCTCCGGCATCGGCTCCATGCTGCATTTTTCGGGTGAACTGGTGAAGAAACAGGCGGGCCTGTCGATCACGCACATTCCCTACCGCGGCGCGGGCAACATCGGCAGCGATCTCGCGGGGGGAGCGATCGAGTTCGCCTTTCTGGGGCCCGGCGCCGCCAGGCCGTTCATCGACGCGGGCCGGATCGTTCCCATCGCCGTCACGAGCGCGCAGCGGATCTCGCTCCTGCCCGACGTGCCGGCACTCGGCGAGCATCCTGCGCTGAAGGGCTACAACCTGGTCGCCTGGTATGCGCTGATGGCGCCCAAAGGCCTACCCGCCGACGTGCAGGCCAGATTGCGGAAGGCGCTGGCCGAAGCGTTGCGCGAGGGCGCGGTGCGCGACAAGCTGGAGCGCATCGGCGTGGTGGTCGGCCGGGGCGACGAGGATCTGCCGGGCCTGATGCGCAAGGATGCCGCCGAATACAAGCGCATCGTCGAATTTGCGGGGATGAAGGACTGATGACGCTTCAGCGGTCGCCCGGCACGGCCCGCGTCGGCAGCGGCCTGGTGTAGGTCGCATCGAAGCGCGACTGCAGGTACGCCTGCGCCGTGACCGGCGCGTAACGCGGCGCCTCGCCGGCCGGCACGCAGGAAGGGATCGCGCTCACGAGCGCATCGGCGTTCGGGTCGAGGAACAGCGCGATCGAGTAACGCTCGCGCACCGGACGCACCACGCGATGGGGCGTCGACACGTACACATCGTTCGTCCAGCGCATCAGGCAATCGCCGATGTTGCAGATGAACGCACCGGGCACCGCGGGCGCGTCGACCCACTCGCCCGCGCGGGTGCGCACCTGCAGGCCGGCCACGCCATCGGTGGCGAGCAGGGTGACATTGCCGTAGTCGGTGTGGACGCCGGCACCGATGCTTTCGTTTGCCGGCGCACCGTCCACGGATGCGGGGTAGCGCAGCAGCCGCAGGGTGGCCAGGGGCCGGTCGATCTTGTCGTCGAAGTGGTCTTCGCGCAGCCCCAGGTCGATGGCAAAAGCGGTATGCAGCCGGCGTGCAGCCAGCAGGACCGCGTCGAAATAGGCCTGCACGCGCGGGCGCCAGCCATCGATCGGCGGCCAGACGTTGGGCGGGCGCACCCGCTCGTCCGTCCAGATCAGGTTGAAGGCTTCCTTCTGGTCGGCACCCTTCCTTTCGTCGAGCGCCTCGGCGCCCAGGTCCACATAGCCGCGGTTGTGCCCGAGCCGATCGATGGCGAGCAGCTGCTTGGCGGCGGCATCCAGCGCGAAGAACTCGTGGCTGGCGTCGAAGGCGTCGTCCAGCAACGGGGACGGCACACCGTGGCCCGTGATCGCGAAGAACCCGACCTCACGACAGGCTGCACCGACATCGGCGGCAACACGGGTGCGCGCCGCCGCGTTGTCGTGCACGGCGAGCGCGGAAATGTCGATGACCGGGATGTCGCCCATGCGCATGCCTTGCGCTTCAGCGCCGGAGATTGAGCTTGTAGCGGAAGGTGTCGGCGCGGTAGACCGCCGTTTCGATCTGCACCGGCGTCCCCGCGGTGTCGTGCAGCAGCCGGCCGACCTCGAGCACCGGCGCGCCGGCTTCGATCTGCAGCAGTTTCGCGTCCTGCGCGCGCGCGACGCCGGCGCCGATGTCGAGCTGGGCCTCGCCGATCTGCAGACCGCCCTCCTGCTCGAACACGTCGATCAGGTCGCGCTGCGAGAAGTCCACCCGCGCCAGCCGCTCGCCGAGCCCGCGCAGCAGCCATGAACTGTTGACCGACAACGGCTGCCGGTCCATGTAGCGCAATGTCTGCAGGTGGTAGACGGTTTCGCCCGTCGCAAGCCGAAGCTGCCGCGCCACGGAAGCAGTGGCTTTCACTTCGCGCCATACCAGCCGCTTGCTGCTGAGCGCGTGATGCTCCGCTGCCAGCGCCTCGTTCAGGCCCTGCAGGCGGTTCAGGTTCTGGGCCGCCCTGGGCTGGGACACGAACGCACCTTTGCCGTGCAGCTTGACGATCAATCCTTCGTTCTGGAGTGCGGCAAGCGCCTGCCGCACGGTGATGCGGCTCACGCCGTGGGCCTCGGTGAGCTCGGCTTCCGAAGGAAGCTTGGCGCCCGGCCCAAGGCGTCCATCGAGGATGCGCGCCCTCAATGTGTCGCGCAACTGGGCGTGAAGCGATTGCGGGAGTTCAGCCACGGGCCGTGCCTCCCAGGTCGAAGCGGACGCTGGCACGCCGATTGCATAGCTTGTTATAACTTGTCATAACGAGTAGTATCCCGCACCGTTCAGGTGCTTTTCCGTTCTTTCAACCGACCGAGGAAACGACCATGCCTGCCTTCGCTCCCTTCCGCTCCTTCCTGCCATCCCGCGCGCTCGCGGCCACCTGCCTGCTGGCCGCGAGCCTGGGCACCGCCCTTGCGCAGGGCTATCCGACGAAGCCGGTCACAGTGATTGTGCCGTTCGGCGCCGGGGGCGGCGTCGACGCGACCGCGCGCCTGATCACGCCGAAGCTGGGCGAGGCGCTGAAGCAGTCGGTGGTGATCGAGAACGTGGCCGGCGCGGCCGGCACCATCGGCACGCAGAAGGTGGCGCGCGCGCCGGCCGACGGTTACACCCTGCTCTTCGCGGTGGCGAGCCCGCTCAACGTCGCACCGCTGGTGGCGCCGTCGGCCGTGCGCTACGACACCTTCAAGGACTTCGCCCCGATCGCCACGATCGGGGTCGCGCCATTCGTGTTGATCGGCAAGAACACGCTGCCTGCCAACACCATGGCAGACCTCATCAAGCTTGCCCGGTCGCAGCCGGGCAGGCTCAACTTCGGAACCGATGGCGTGGGCACCTCGCTGCACATCACCGCAGAGCTGATCAAGCAGCGCGCAGGCCTCGACATCGTGCACGTGCCCTACAAGTCGGGCCCGCAGGTGCTGACCGACGTCGCCGGCGGCCAGGTCGACCTGGCCGTGCTGCCGCTGTCGCTGGCGCAGCCCTTCATCAAGGACGGCAAGGTCAAGGCCTACGGCGTGACGTCGTTGGCGCGCGCCGCGAGCGCGCCTTCGATTCCCGCGCTGACCGAGACGCCCGAACTCAAGGGCCTCGAAATGGACTCCTGGCTCGGCCTGCTGGCGCCGACCGGCACGCCGCCCGCCGTGATGGAAGCCCTGGTCAAGGCCGTCGATTTCGCGCTGAAGGATCCGGAAGTCGTGCGCAAGCTCGGCGACATCGCGGTCAAGCCGCAGATGACGACCGGTTCAGCCTTCGCCGCCTACCTGCAGAACGAACGCAAGGTGATCGCCGACGTGGTCGCCAAGGCCGGCATCAAGGCCGAATGATCCGATGATCGCGGCCGTCGCCCATGCCTGGATCGTGCTGCCTGCGGTGCTGCTCGCGGGTGGCCTGATCGGCGCGAGCGGCATCGGCGGCGTGCTGCTGGTGCCGGTGCTCACGCGGCTCGGCGACGTCCCGCTGCCCCAGGCCATCGCGGCCGCGTCGCTGGGGTTCGCGCTGCCGGCGCTGGTCGCGCTCGGGCCGCTGCGACGGCAGCCGGCGCTGGCCGCGCGCTGTCTCCCCATGCTGGCAGGCGCGCTCGCCGGTGCAGCGGTCGGCGCGCTGCTGGTGCATCGCCTGCCGGGCGCGGCGCTGATGGCGGGCGTGACGGCGCTGGTTCTGTTCGCCGGCGTGCGCGGGCTCATGGCGTCGTCGCGCGCCGCGAACGACCTGCCTGCCGCGCCGCCGCTCGGCAGGACCGCCATGCTGGCGCTCGGTGTCGGGGTCGGGCTGGGCTCGGCCGTCACGGGCACAGGGGGACCGGTGCTGGTGCTGCCGCTGCTTCTGCTGTTGCGCCAGCCGGTCCTGCTGGCCGTGGTGGCGGCGCAGGCCGTGCAACTGCCGGTGGCGGTGGCCAGCAGCGCCGTGCACCTGGCCGCAGGCCGGCTCGACGCGCCCCTTGCGCTGCTGTGCGGCGCCCTGCTGCTGGTCGGTTCGCTGGTCGGCCAACGCGCCGCGGCCGGACTCGACCTGCGGCAATTGCAGCGCATGGTGTCGCTGCTGCTGCTCGCGGCCGGCGGCTGGTTCGCCTGGCTGTTGCTGACCTGAACATCCGCTGGAACCCATTCGATGACAACCACGCCCGACACCCTCACCGGCCACGAAGAACTTCTGCTCGCGCCCGACTGGCTGATGCTGCACGACGGCCCCCGGCAGGACATGGCCGTCCTGGTTCGCGGCGCCCGCTTCGCGGAGGTCGGCACGCTGCGGGACCTGGCAGCGGCGCACCCCGGCCTGCGGCCCGTCGCGCTGCCGCAGCGCCTGCTGATGCCCGGGCTGATCGACACGCACACGCACCTCACGCAGTCGTTCGGCAAGGCGCTGGCCTTCGGCGAACCGTCGGAGATCTTTCGCCGCATCTGGGTGCCGATGGAGGCCACGCTCGACGGCGACGCGGCCTACCTGTCGACCAAGCTGGCGGCGCTGGAGTCGCTGCGCGGCGGCTTCACCACAGTGGTGGACGCGGGCACGCGCTCCGAGGCGGGGCTCCACGCGGTGGCCAGCGCCACGCGCGAGGTCGGCATCCGCTGCGTGCTGGGCCAGATCTGCAACGACGCGGCCAATGCCGACGGCGAATCGGGCGTGCGCCGCATCCTCGACGCCGCGGCGGCTTTCCTCGCGCAGTACGAGCACGACACGCTGGTGCATCCCTCGCTCGCCATCTCGATTCCCGAGGCGGCCACCGACCGCATGCTGCACGACGTGGCGATGCTCACGCGCGAAGCCGGCCGGCGTTTTCAGACCCACGTGAACGAGCACCTGGTGGCCGTCGAGCGCTCGCTGGTGGCGCGCGGCCTGCGACCGCTCGAAGTGCTGCACGCCGCCGGCGCACTCAACGACAGCGCGCTGCTGGCGCACTGCACCCTGCTCACATCGCGCGAGTTCGGTCTGCTGCGCGACAGCGGTGCCGCCGTGGCCTACAACCCGGTCGCGAGCGCCTGGAAAGGCAACGCGGTGCTCGATGCCGGCATGCTGCAGATGCTGGGCGTTCCATTCGGGCTGGGCACCGACGGCACGCGCGCCGACGGCCTGCGGCTGATGGACGCGGCCGAGGCGACGCAGCGGCTCACCCACGGCCTGGC
>SEGN01000647.1 GCA_004211245.1 Variovorax sp. | reverse complement strand
ATGTGGTCGAGCACGTCGACCGCGTCGTGCGCGACGATGCGGATGTTGGCGATGCCCTGTTCGCCGCAGCGCTTGAGCAGCTTGCCGACGCCGGGCTCGTGCACCTCGCAGCACAGGAAATTGGTCTCGGGCATCAACGCCGCGATGTGCGCCGTGGCTTCGCCCATGCCGAAGCCGATTTCCAGCACGGTGGGCGCATGCCGGCCGAAAGCGGCATCGAAATCGAGCGGCTCGGCGCGGTAGGGCAGGAGGAACTTCGGCCCGAAATCTTCGTAGGCCTTGGCCTGGCCTTCGGTGGTGCGGCCGCCGCGCTTGACGAAGCTCTTGAGGCGGCGGTGCAGCGGGTGCGGCGTGGGGGGAGAGGAAGGCGTTGTCACGGCCGCGGATTGTAGAGAGCGCGCCAAGCCTCCACCCATGCGGCCAGCGCGTCGGTGATGGGCACGCCGTGTTGCGTCGGCAGGCCGAGCACTTGCGCTGCCGCGCGCAGCGCCGCCAATGCGGCTTGCGGCGTGGCGGTGTCGAGCGCCGCTGCACCGGTTTGTTTGGAGAGCTTCTGCCCGTCGGCCGCATGCACCAGCGGCGTGTGCAGGTAGGTCGGCGTCGGCAACGCGAGCGCGCGTTGCAGCAGGATCTGGCGCGCCGTGTTGTCGGCCAGGTCTTCGCCGCGAACGATGTCGGTGATGCCCTGCGCTGCGTCGTCCACCACCACGGCCAACTGATAGGCCCAGGGCCCGTCGGCGCGCTTCAGAACGAAGTCGCCGACCTCGGTCGCCACGTCCTGCTGCTGCGCACCGAGCCGGCGATCCGTCCAGTGCACGGCATCGGTCTCGAACCTGCCCGCGGCGAAGCGCCAGGCGCGTGCGGCCTTGCCGTTCAACCCGTTGCGGCAGGTGCCGGGATAGACGCGCTCGCCAATGTCCTTGCGTGAGCAGCCGCAGGGGTAGCAAAGGCCATCGGCTCGGAGGCGATCGAGCGCCGCCTGGTAGAGCGAAGCGCGCTCCGTTTGCCAAACCGGCGGCGCATCGGGCACGAGACCGCATGCGGCCAGTTGCGAAAGCATCGTTTCGCCCACGCCCGGGAGGCAGCGCTCGGTGTCGGCATCTTCGATGCGCACCAGCCACTGCGCTTGCGGCCCGCGGGCGCGCACGTCGAGCCAGCTTGCCAGCGCCGCCACCAGCGAGCCCGCGTGCAGCGGCCC
>SEGN01000646.1 GCA_004211245.1 Variovorax sp. | reverse complement strand
GGGTGGTTCTTGAGCACCGCGTTGAACGCATCCATGCGCTCGTTGTCGAGCGTGGTCGCGATGCCGCGCAGCGCCACCACGTTGCCCTTGCCGCCCAGTTGCTTGACGATGTACTCGGCCGGAATCCTGCCGAAGGCCGTGTTGTCGCCGGCCACGTACGCGTCCTGCGCGCTGGTGTCGGTCAGGCCGCGGTCGACCACGGTGACGTACGCGCCCTTGGCCTTGACCTGCGCGACCGGCTTGGTGAGCGCCGCCGATTCGAACGGGAAGATCACGAGCGCATTGATCTTGGTCACGGTGGTGAAGTCCTGCAGCTGGTTGGCCTGCTCCGGCGCGCCGCTGGCGGTCTTGATCGTGATCTTCAGGTCCTTGTGCTGCTTCTCCAGATCCTTCTTGGCCTGGTTGGCCCAGTAGTTGATGCCGCCCATGAAGCTGTGCGTCGCGGCCGGGATCGAGACGCCGAGGTTGACCTTCTCGGCGGCGAGCGCCGGCAGGCTGGCGAGTGCGGCGGCAGCGACCGCGGTGAGTGCGATGCGACGGGTGAAATTTGTCATGCTGGATGTCTCCTTGGGTGGGATGGAACGGGAACGGAAAACGCTTAACGCCGGCCTCTTTGCAGGAAGGCCACGATGATGATCACGAAGCCCTGCACCGCCGCGTTCAGGTACACGCTGATGATGCTGGTGAGGTTCAGGATGTTGCTGATGACCGAGAGCAGGATCGCGCCGATCACGGTGCCGGTGATGCTGCCCGCGCCGCCCTTCAGTGCGGTGCCGCCGACGATCACCGCGGCGATCGCCTCGAGCTCCCACAAGAGGCCGGTGGTCGGCGAGGCCGAGCCGAGGCGCGGCACGTAGAGCAGCGTCGCGATGCCGACGCAAACGCCGAGCAGCACGTAGGTGAGGATCTTCACGCGGTCGACGTCCACCGCGGCGTAGCGTGCGACCTGCTCGTTGGAACCGATGGCCTGCACATAGCGGCCGTACGCGGTGCGGTTGAGGATGAGCCCGCCGACCACCGCGACGATCACGAACACCCACACGGGAATCGGGATGCCCGCGAGGCTCGCGTAGTACACCGGCGCATAGAGATCGGACAGGTCGTTGTCGAGCGTCAGCGCGCCGCCGTCGGCGAAGTACGTGAGGTACGCGCGGAAGATGCCCAGCGTGCCGAGCGTCACGATGAAGGGCTCGATGCG
>SEGN01000645.1 GCA_004211245.1 Variovorax sp. | reverse complement strand
GAACATCACGATCGCGCTGGTCTTGGCCGCACTCACGAAGATGCCGTACAGGTCCTTCCAGGTGAGTTCGCGGTAGACCGCGGTCGACACGAACAGCGCATAGACCGCTGCCACCACGGCCGCCTCGGTCGGCGTGAAGACGCCCATGCGAAGCCCCACCAGGATGATCAACGGCAATGCCAGCGCCCAGAGCGCATTGCGGAAGGCGACGGCGATCTCGCGGCCCGACTTGCGCGGCGGCGGCACGATCTTCTCGGCGCGCACCAGCCAGGCCCAGGTGACCCACAGCGCGCCGCCGATCAGCAGGCCGGGCACGATGGCCGCAAGGAACAGCTTGGAGATCGACACGTTGGCGGCCACGCCGAAGATCACCAGGCCGATGCTCGGCGGGATCACCGGGCCGATGACGCCGGTGGCGGCGATCAGGCCCGCCGCGCGCGGCTTGTCGTGGCCCGCCTTCACCGCCAGCATGAAGAACGGCACGGCCAGCAGCGGGAAGCTGTCGGCGCCGCCGATGACGTTCTGCGCCAGGATCTGTGCATCGAACAGGTCGAGGTGCCACATCAGGGCCACGCCGCTCGCGAGCAGCGCGAACGCGATCGGAATGCCCATTGCCATCGCGACGAGCAGCGCGCCCACGAACACCAGAATGGTCATGCGCGACCCCGCTGCTTGTCTTCATTCGCGGTATCGAGGATCTGCTGCAGTTGCACCGCTTCCTCGGACTCCTGCACCATCACCAGGTCGGCATCGGCGATCTGGCCGCTCAGCAGCCGATACAGGTCGAGCAGCAGGATGAAAGCTGCCCCCACCGAGAACACGATCCCCGAGGTGTAGACCACCGCCATCGAGGCGCCGGTGACCGGTGCCGTCACGTCCCAGTTGATGCGCGTCTGCGCGAGGCTGCCCTGGAACAGCAGCCACACGATGTACAGCATCACGACATGGCCGATGGCCAGGCAGACCTTCTTGCCGAAGGGGGGCAGCTTCTGCACCACCATGTCCACGCCCAGGTGGCCATGCTCACGCAGCGCGACGACGGCGCCCAGGAAGGTCATCCAGATGAAAAGCCAGCGCGACACTTCCTCCGACAAGGTGATGCCCGAGTTGAAGCCATAGCGCAGCACCACGTTGCCGAACACCAGCACCACCATGACGGCGAGGAAGAAGGCGATGACAGCTTCGATGGCTTTGCAGCAGTGGTCGATCCAGCGGTTCATGCAGGGGTCTCAGGGCGCCGAATCTTGCTGCATTTCGACCAGCGCGCGCAATCCGGCCAAGTACGAATGCGGGCCCAGTCCCTGGATCGTTCCCTTGACCGCCGGCGAGATGATCGAGTGGGCACGCCAGGCTTCGCGTGCGGCAATGTTCGACATGTGGATCTCCAGCACCGGAAAAGGCATTGCCTTGATCGCATCGTGCAACGGCACGCCGTGCTGCGTGAGCCCTGCCGGGTTGACCAGCGCACCCTGCGCGTCGTCGATGTTCTTGTGCAGAAAGTCGATGAGGTCGCCTTCGTGGTTCGACTGGACCGTGTCGAGCGTGATGCCGAGCTCCGCGGCCAGTGCGCCGAGCCGTGCGTTGATCTCCGCCAGCGTGGTGTGGCCGTAGATGTGCGGCTCCCGACGGCCGAAAAGGTTGAGGTTGGGCCCGTGCAGAACGAG
>SEGN01000644.1 GCA_004211245.1 Variovorax sp. | reverse complement strand
ACCTCGGCCGTGGCGCGCTTGAAGTGCTGTCCGCATTCGGCCACCATCGCCGCGCCCGGCGCGTCGGCGCCCGCGTGCGCGCCGTGCTGGATCAGCGGCGTGCCCGAGCCGAGTCCGTTCGGCATCACGAGGTGCACCGACGGCAGCCCGATGGCCGCCGCCGCGTCGGCATTGCGCGAGAAGTCGGGGTACACCCAGAACGGCACCACGTCCTGGCTGGTGGAGTGGATGTCGAGGATGTGGTCGGCCGCGGCGACCACCGGCCGCAGTTCGCGCGCGCGGCGAAGTTCGGGGCTGTCCTCGGTGCCGCCGAGCAGTTCGTCCGACCAGATGCGGTTGAGGTTGTGCACGATCTGGCGGTTCTCGAACGGCTTGGCGGCGTCGAACGCGTCGTAGGCCTCGACGTGCGCAAAGCTCACGGTGAGCGTGCCGATCGACGGTCGCACGCCGGTGTCGAGCAGGTGCTTCGCCGCCACCATGCCGCAGATTTCGTTGCCGTGCGTGAGCGCGTTGATCAGCACGTGCGGCCCGGGCTTGCCCGATTCGAAACGGTGCACATACGGCACGCCGGTGTTGCCCTCGCGGTAGGCGGAAAGGTCGCCCTGGACGACTTCGATGGCGGTATCCGTGGTGGGTGTCATGGCTTTGTTGTAGAAGGGTTTTACAAGAGTTTGCTACACATGGGCCGCACTGCGCTGACGGCCGGTCTTCCGACACGCGGCAATGCCCATCGCGCTTCTAATCGAAGCCAGACACACTGGAGAGGAAAAACGAAATGCCCCAATTCGCCACCATTCAAGGCCACGTGACGTTCACGCCGGGAGACGGCGCGCCGATCCCGATCCCCAAGGGCACGCGCGTCGAGGTCGAACTTGCACCCGACAGCGCCACGCTGAGCTGGGAGGCCGAGAAAGGCGTCGTCGGGCTCACCGCCATACCGCGCATGCAGTACGACGAATATGTGGAGGACGGCAAGCTGGTGCTGGAATGACCGGGCCAGGGCCGCTCGGCTTCAACGGTAGAACACCTCGACCCGGCCCTTGAGCTTGATCAGCAGGGGCTTGCCCTTGCGGTCGAGCGTCCGACCGGCCGGCACCTTGATCCATCCCTCGCTGATGCAGTACTCCTCCACATCGGTGCGGTCCTTGTCGTTGAAGCGGATGCCGATGTCGTGCTCGAACACGGCCGCCACGTGGTGCGGGCTGCGCGCGTCGATGGA
>SEGN01000184.1 GCA_004211245.1 Variovorax sp. | reverse complement strand
ACGCTGCGGGCGGCCCGCCAGAAGGGCATTCCGGCAGGCCGCTTCGGCAATCCCGAAGAGTTCGGCGCAGCCTGTGCCTTCCTTTGCAGCATGCAGGCCGGCTACATCACGGGCCAGAATATCCTGACCGATGGCGGCGCCTATCCGGGCACCTACTAGCGCCTGGACGACACCACGATGCCGCCCACGATCAGCGCGAATGCCGCGCCGTGGTACCAGTGCGGCAGTTCGCGCAGGAATGCGGCCGACAACAACGCGGCGAAGAGCGGTGTGAGGTTGATGAAGAAGCTGGCCGCCTGCGGCCCCGCGCGCTGCACGCCGCTGCCCCAGCAGCGATAGGCCAGTATCGCCGGCCCGACGGCGATGAAGGCAAGCGCTGCGGCGAGTGGCCAGCCGGCCTCCAGGTGGGCACGCCCCACCGCCCATTCCCCCGCCGAGAACGCGCCTGACCAGGCGACCCCGAACACCAACTGCGCCATGAGGAAGGCTGCCCAGTCCTGCCGCACGTCGGACGGTTCATTCGTGCGAACCAGCATCCAGCTGTAGAAGGCCCAGGCGATGGTCGCCAGCATCATGTAGAGGTCGCCCGGCACGAGGCGCAATGCGAGCAGTTGATCCCACTGGCCGCGGCTCAGCACCAGCAGCACGCCGAGCATCGACAGCACCGCCCCCGCCACCGCCGGACGGGTGACGCGCTGGCCGAAGAACAGGGTGCCTGTCGCCAGCATCCACAGCGGCATGCTGGAGCCCACGAGCGTCACGTTGATCGGCGTGGAGGTCTGAAGCGCGAGGTACTGGAAGGCGTTGTAGCAGCCGATCCCGAGCAGGCCGAGCATCGAATAGCGCCGCCAGTGCGCCCACAGCGGGCTGCCCCGGCGCAAGACGGCGAAGGCGAAGGGCACCAGCAGCACGAAGGCGATCGCCCAGCGCAGAAAGTTGAGGGTGAGCGGTGATACGAGCTCTCGCACGAGGCGCCCGACCACGGCGTTGCTTGCCCACAGCAGCGGCGGCACGGTCAGCAGGAAAGCGGTGCCGGGAGTGAGGCGCTGTTGCATAGGGCATGGACTTTAACGAGCCGCCGCGACGCGCGCAGGGACAGGGCCATCGTGGCAGGATGCGCTCTTCATTCCAGGAGCCAACGAAGATGAGCAAAGCCGTCCGTATCGACCGCCATGGCGGTCCCGAAGAACTCAAGATCGTCGAGGTCGAGGTCGGCGATCCCGGCCCGGGCGAGATCCGCATCCGCCACAAGGCCGTGGGACTCAACTTCATCGACACCTACCAGCGCAGCGGCCTGTACCCGTTCCCGATGCCGCTGCAACTCGGCATGGAGGCTTCCGGTGTCGTGGAGGCGGTGGGCGAGGGCGTTACGCACCTGCAGGCCGGCGATCGTGCCGCCTATGCCAGCGCACCGCCCGGGTCGTACAGCGAACTGCGCGTGATGCCGGCCAAGTGTGTCTGCAAGTTGCCCGATGCGATCTCGTTCGAGACCGGCGCCGCGATGATGCTCAAGGGGCTGACGGCGCAATACCTGCTGAAGAAGACGTTGCCGGCCGAGGGCCTCGAGAAGGGTGATTTCATCGTGTTCCACGCGGCGGCGGGCGGCGTCGGTCTGATTGCCTGCCAGTGGGCGCGTGCGCTGGGCCTGCAACTGATCGGCACGGCCGGCTCCGATGCCAAGTGCAAACTCGCTCTCGATCATGGGGCCGCCCATGCCATCAACTACAGCACGGAGAACTTTGCCGCGCGAGTGAAGGAGATCACCGGCGGCAAGGGCGTGAAGGTGGTGTACGACTCGGTCGGCAAGGACACCTTCGAGGGCTCGCTCGATTGCCTGCGCCCGTTCGGGCTGTTGGCCATCTTCGGCAACGGGTCCGGCCCGGTGCCACCGTTCAACCTGGGGTTGCTGGCGTCCAAGGGTTCGCTTTATGTGACGCGACCGACCCTGTTCACGCACATCGCGACGCGCGAGGCCACGCAGGCGGCTGCGGACGACCTGTTCGCGATCGTGGAAAGCGGGGCTGTCAGGATTCCGATCGATCAACGCTACGCACTGGCGGACGTGCAGCAGGCGCACAGCGATCTCGAGGCGCGCAAGACAACGGGCTGCACGGTGCTGACGCTCTAGCGAAGGCGCTCTCCTACCCCGCGCGACGCACCGGGCCTGCGTCGCGGCGCAAGCGGCCTGGATACCGTGCGTGCAAAGGTAAGCCCATGGCCGTCAAAGCATTCATCGTCGAAGACAACCCCACCATCCTCGAAAACCTGGTGGGCACCCTGAAGGAACTGGCCCACATCGAGCCGGTCGGCGTGGCGAGCTCCGAAGCCGACGGCATGCAATGGCTTGCCGAGCATGGCGACCAGTGGGATCTTGCGATCGTCGACCTTTTCCTGAAGCACGGCAGTGGGCTCGGCATTCTGGAAGCCTGCCGCGGCCGTGACCCGGCGCAGAAGATCGTGGTGCTCAGCAACCACGCGACGCCGGACATGCGGAAGCGGTGCTCCCAGCTGGGCGCCGATGCAGTCTTCGACAAGGCGACCGAAATCGATGATCTGGTCGACTTCTGCCTGCGCCGCCGTGAGCGGGGCCTGCACGCCCATTGATGCATTGGCTGCATAAAACTATCAGATAAATCCATTTCCCTAGTGAATGGCCGGAGCGTCCAATCGCTCCATGTCACGATCCCGCTACCTTCCGGATAACTTCACGCTGGCGCTGGTCTGCACCGTCGCACTGGCCAGCCTGCTGCCGGCCCATGGCCGCCCGGCACACTTCTTCGAAGGCCTGACGACGGTTGCGATCGGAGCGCTGTTCTTCCTGCACGGCGCGAAGCTGTCGCGCGAAGCGATCCTCGCCGGCATCACACACTGGCGGTTGCACCTGCTGGTGTTCGGGTGCACCTTCGCGCTGTTTCCGTTGCTCGGCTTCGCGCTCAAGCCGGTGCTGTCACCGCTGGTGACGCCGCAGCTCTACACCGGCGTGCTGTTTCTCTGCGTGCTTCCGGCCACGGTGCAGTCGGCCATTGCCTTCACGTCGATGGCGCGGGGCAACATCCCGGCGGCCGTGTGCAGTGCTTCGGCCTCGACTTTGCTCGGCGTGTTCGTCACGCCCATCCTGGTGAATCTGCTCGTGGTGCCGCACGGCGGTGGCGCCAATGGTGGCGCTGTCGAAGCCATTGGTCGCATCCTGCTGCAATTGATGCTCCCCTTCGTCGCCGGTCATCTGCTGCGACCCTGGATCGGCAGCTGGATCAGGCAGCGCGCCAGCGTGCTCAAGTTCGTCGATCAGGGCTCGATCCTGCTGGTGGTCTACACCGCGTTCAGCGCGGCGGTGATCGAGGGCCTCTGGCGGCAGGTGCCCCTCTCCGCGCTGTTGGGGCTGGTGCTGGTGTGCGGCGTGCTGCTTGCGCTCGCGCTGGCGAGTACGACCTGGATTGCGCGCAAGCTCGGCTTCGACAAGGAGGACGAGATCACCATCGTCTTCTGCGGCTCCAAGAAGAGTCTCGCGAGCGGCATCCCGATGGCCAAAGTGTTGTTCGCATCGCATGCCGTCGGCGCGATCGTGCTGCCCCTGATGCTGTTCCACCAGATGCAGCTGATGGTGTGCGCCGTGCTGGCGCGACGCTATGCGATGCGCGCCGAAACCGCACCCGACTCAGTGGTCGCCAAGATCGCTCAGCCGTGATTCGCGCAGCCGGCTCGGCGCCAGTGCCCCGGCCGAATCGAGGATGGGGTAGGCGATCGAGCAGATGTGCGAGTTGATGCGCTTCAGGTCGCTGATCAGGTCGATGTGCAGCGAGCTGGTTTCGATGCTCAGCGCAGTCTGATCGGACAGCCGGTCGAGGTGGGTCGTCGCATAGGCGCGCTCCAGGTCGCGGAAGCGGGCCTTCTCCTGCAGCAGCTTTTGCGCGTCGCGCACGTTGCCGTTGAGGAACACGCTCATGCCCAGGCGCAGGTTGGCCACCAGGCGCCCGTGCAGCTCGACGATCTCCCCCATGCCCGCTTCGGAGAAGTTGCGCTGCGGCTTGATCTTCTTGTCTTCGATGTCGATGATCACGCGTTCGATGATGTCGCCGATCTGCTCCATGTTGATGGTGAAGCTGATGATGTCGGTCCAGCGCTGGCTTTCGTCCTCGCCCAGCGCTTCGCGCGAGATCTTGGTCATGTAGTACTTGATGGCCGAATACAGCTCGTCGACCGTGTCGTCGAGCTTGCGCAGCTCCTGCGCGAGCTGCAGGTCGTTGTTGCGGATCACGTTGAGCATGCCGATCAGCATGGTCTCGACGATGTCGGCCTGGTGCAGCGCTTCGCGCGCCGCGTTCGAGATGGCCAGGTTCGGCGTCGAAAGCGCGGAGGGGTCCAGGTGCATCTGCCGCCGCGTTGCCGTGGACTCCACCGGCACCGGCAGCAGGCGGGTCACCAGCGCCGCGACCCGGTGGGTCAGGCCGATGAAGCCGATGCTCACCACCACGTTGAAGGCCAGGTGATAGAGCACAACCAGCGAGGTCGCGTCCGACACGTACGGGCGCGTGTACCGGAGGTGCAGGCCGACGAAAGGTGCGGCGATCGCGACGCCGAGCAGCTTGAAAGCGAGGTTGCCGACCGTCACCTGCCGCACCGGGATCGGCGACTTGGCGGTGGTGAGCACCGCCAGAATGCCGCTGCCGAGATTGGCGCCGAGAACGAGGCCGAGCGCCACATCGAGCGGCACCACGTTCGAGCTGGCCATGGCTGCCACCAGCAGCACCACTGCGAGGCTCGAATAGGCCACCACAGCGAACAGGGCGCCAATGGTGATCTCCAGCAATACGTCGCTGCTGAGCGACGCCAGCAACGCCCGTACCGCCGGCGAATCGAACAGCGGGCCGGTGGCTCCCACCACCAGCTGAAGCGCCAGCAGCATCAGGCCGAGCCCGATCAGCACGCGGCCGATGCGCCCCGCCGCGGTGGCCGAGCGCGTGATGAAGAGCACCACGCCCACCAAGATGAACAGCGGCGACAGCCAGGACAGGTCGGTCGAGAACAGCACCGACATCAACGCCGTACCCACGTCTGCGCCGCGCATGACGGCCAGCGCGGCCGGCAGCGTGACCAGCCCCTGGCCGACGAACGATGACGTCATCAAGGACGTCGCGGTGCTCGATTGCACCAGTGCCGTGACGGCGATGCCAGACAGTGCGGAGGTGAAGCGGTTGCGCATGCTGCGCGCGAGAAACTTGCGCAGGTTGGCGCCGAAGACGCGCAGCACGCCGGTGCGAACGAGATGGGTACCCCATACCAGCAACGCGACCGCTGCCAGCAGGTTCAACAAATGCTTCATGGAAGCGGGGAACTATACGCCCCCGATTTCATTGCTTTGCCTTGCGCACCCGTCGAAGCTCGTCCAGCACGAGGCAGATCGCGCCCAGCGTGATCGCGCTGTCGGCCACGTTGAAAGCCGGGAAATGGCGGCCGCCGAGGTGGAAGTCCAGGAAGTCGACCACATAGCCGTGCATCATGCGGTCGATCACGTTGCCGATCGCGCCGCCCAGGATGCAGGCCATGGCGAAAGAGAAGAGCTTTTGCCCCGCGTGCGACTTCAGCATCCACAGGATGAACAGCGCAGCCGCCACGCCGATCGCGGTGAACAGCCAGCGCTGCCATCCCGAGTGGTCGGCCAGGAACGAGAAAGCCGCGCCGGTGTTGTGGGCCCGCACGATGTTGAAGAAGCTCGTGACGGGCGTCTGGCCGCCGTACTGGTAGTAGCCGAGGATCAGCGTCTTGGTGTACTGGTCGACGATCAGGATGACCAGCGCCAGACCGAGCCAGGGCCAGATGCTGGCGCCCTTGCCGAACGCCGAGGACGAGGCTGCGGTGCGGGCCATCAGGCGACGCTCCGCGCTTCGCCGGCGCCGTAGAGGTTGCTCGTGCAGCGGCCGCAGA
>SEGN01000643.1 GCA_004211245.1 Variovorax sp. | reverse complement strand
GGTGTGCTAAGAACCTTGCCGCCCGACACGCACACCATGACACGGTCGCCCTCTTCGATCATGTTGTAGTCGACGATCGCACGGCCGACCTCGCGGCACAGGCGTTTCTCGAGCTTGTGGGTTTCGCGTTCGATCTTCAACGCGTTGCCCGCTGCGGGCACTTCATCGATCCAGACGGCACTCATCTCATTTGCTCCGGAAGACTTCCACACCCACCGAGTGGCAGTCGGGGTAGACGTCGGGCTTCGCGGTCGACACACGCGCCGCGCGCACCTTGGGGTGGGCCAACACCTGCGTGAGGATGTCGTCGCAGAGCGTTTCCTGCAACTGGATGTGGCCCTTGCTCAGCCGGGTGGCGACGGTGCGGCGGATGAAGTCGTAGTCGACCACTTCGTCCAGCTCGTCGGCCTTGGGCGTGGAAATGTCCAGCGGCACGTACAGGTCGACGTTGATGATCACGCGCTGCTCGGCGCGCTTCTCGAACTCGTGCACGCCGATGTTGATCCACACCTCGTAGTCGTGCAGGAACACGCGCCGGCACGAGAGCAGCAAGGGATCGAGGGCCGCGAATGTCATGGGTGGGAGGCTTTCAGGAGGTCGTCGACGACGAACATGATGTCGCGTTCCAGCGGCACGAGGTGCTGCCCGTTGTCGACGCAAAGTGTGGTGCCGGTCACGCTCGGCGTGCCGGCCAGGAAAACGCAGGTCTTGGCGACGTCGGCCGGGTCGATCGGCCGGCGCAGCAGGTTGGCCTTCGCGGCCCGGGCGAAGTTCGTTGCGTCCTGCGGCCCGCTGGTGAAGAGGATGCCCGGTGCCACGCCGCAAACGCGCACGGCCGGCGCGAGCGCCTGGGCCTGCAGCGCCACCGCGCGCTCCAGCGCGAGCTTGGACACCGTGTACGAGAAGTAGTCGGGGTTCAGGTTGAACACCTTCTGGTCGAGGATGTGGATGGCGCAGCGGTCCGCGCCGTCGGCCGGCTGCCGCGCGAGCAGCCGTGCGAACGCGAGCGGCGCGAGCAGGTTCACGCCCAGCTGCTTCAGCGCGGCGTCGGCGTCGAAGTCCAGGCCGGTGTCGGGCTCGAAGGCAGACGCGTTGTTGACGATGCAGTGCAGGGGCGCGTCGGCCGTGATCTGCGCGATGAGCGCCTGCCGGCCCGCCTCGCTCGCGATGTCGGCCTCCACGGCTTCGGCCTGGTGTCCATCCGCGCGCAACCGTGCGCACAGC
>SEGN01000183.1 GCA_004211245.1 Variovorax sp. | reverse complement strand
TTCGTCGTGATGCGGTTGTGGGACGAGCGGCGCCTGATCCTGCCGCTGAGCTACTTCATCGAGAAGCCGTTCCAGAACTGGACGCGCCAGAGCGCGCAGCTGCTCGGCTCGGCCTTCCTCTACGTCGACTACGGCATGCCGCTGGCGCCGTTGCGCGCCGAACTCGAGCGCATCGTGCGCGCCGCGCCCGAGTGGGACGGCCGCACGTTCGTGCTGCAGGTCACCGACGCGACCGAGCGCACGATGCAGCTGCGCATGCTCGCCACAGCCGCCAGCGCACCGCTCGCGTTCGACCTGCGCTGTCGCATCCGCGAAGGGCTGATCGACTTCATGCAGCGCGAATATCCGACCCACCTGCCCAAGCTGCGCATGGAAAGCCCTGCGGACGTCGCAGGATCAGCCGAGCGTTTGAACGACGGCGACTCCTATAGTGGGCAGTTGCACCCCCACAAGGAGACACCGATTTGAAGTTCCTGCTCTCAGCCACCCTGCTCGGGATGGCCGCCCTGCTCTCAGGCTGCGGCTCGCCCGGCACCGTTGCCAGCGGCAACCAGGGCCCCGGGACGCGCGCCGGCAACAGCGGCGTGGAGGTCTTCGGCACCATCGACGCATCCGTCTCGACCGTGCGCAACAAATAGCGGACAGGCGCTCAGGTCGCCAGCACCTTGGCCCGCCGGCCCCGGTCGGCCTTGGGCAGGTCGGCCGCGGCGGCCATGGCTTCGCCGCGCACCTGCAGGCGCTGCAGCACCACGTCCAGCTGCGCGGCCTCGGTGGCGTCCAGCGCCCCCATCAGTTCGGCGTTGATCGCCGATACCAGCGGATAAAGCTCGGCATACAGCGCCTCGCCCTTCGGCGTGAGCCGCAGCAGCACATGGCGGCGGTCGCCTGCGGGCTGCTCGCGCGACACGATGCCCTTGGCGACCAGCGAGCCCACTGCCTTCGACGTGCGCGCGCGGTCCAGTTGCGCCTGTTCGGCCAGCTGCGACGAGCCCAGCGCGCCACGGCTGGCCAGCATGGCGACAAGCCGCCACTCGCGCCGCGTGATGCCGAAGCGCCCCTCGCACAACCGGATCACCATGCCGCCCGCCACCGACAGCAGGCGGCTGAGGCGGTAGAGCAGCAGGCCGTCCAGCGGACGCGGCATGGGCACGGGGTCCATCGGGTTTGTACGGTGAATGGTTGATTAGATGAATCAATTGTCGACCCTCTACAGTGCCCGGGCGCATCCCAACACGGAGACACGATGACCTACCCCATGACCTTGCGGCGCCGCCGCCTGCTCGCCGCGTTCGGCGGCCTCGCGCTGGCACCGCTGGCCGGCGCACAACCCGCCATCACACCGGGAACGCCGATCAAGGTGCTGATCGGCGTGCCGGCCGGCGGCACGCAGGACGTGCTCACGCGTGCCATTGCGCAGGAAGTGCGCAATTCGCTCGGACCGCTCGTCATCGACAACCGCTCCGGCGCCGCGGGCCGCATCGCCGTCGAGGCCGTGAAGACCGCGCAGCCCGATGGCCACACGCTGCTGCTGGGCACGGCCGGCATGATGACCATGTTCCCGAGCGCCTACAAGAATCTGTCTTACGACCCCATCGGGGACTTTCAGCCGATCGTCAACGCGGCCCGCTTCGAACTTGCGCTGGTGGTGCACAAGGACGTGCCGGCCAACACGCTGGCCGAGTTCGTCGCCTGGGCCAAGGCGCAGCCGGGCGGCGTGAGCTTCGGCTCGTACGGCGCGGGCACGCCCTCGCACTTTCTCGGCGAAATGCTGAACCGGTCGGCCGGACTCTCGATGGTGCACGTGCCGTACCGCGGTTCGACACCGGCACGACAGGACGTGATGGGCGGCACCATCCCGGCCTACTTCGACACCGTGGGCGGCGCATTGCAGATGCTGCCGACCGGCCGCGTCAAGGTGCTGGCCACCAGCGGCGAGAAGCGTTCGCCGCTGATGCCGAACCTGCCGACCTTCGTCGAGGCCGGCCAGAAGGGCGTGATCGCCACGGCCTGGTTCGCCTACTACGCGCCGCTCAGGACACCGAAGCCGGTCGTCGACCAGTTGCGCGCCGAATTCACGCGGGCCGTGAATTCACGCGAGGTGCGCCAGCAACTGCTGCAGAACGGCATGTACCCGGTCGGCGACGGTTCGGACGCATTGCTGAAGACGATGCGCGAAGACACGGCGCGCTGGGCGGGCATCATGAAGGCCGTCAATTTCCAGGCGAACGACTAAACCGACATGATCCAGCGCCCCAACATCATCTTCATCGTCGCCGACGACCTCGGCTTTGCCGACCTCGGCTGCTACGGCGGGCGCGATGCCGCGTTCGGCCCGGTGTCGCCCGTGCTCGACGGCCTGGCCGCGCGCGGCATGCGCTTCACCGACGGCTATGCCAACTCGCCCGTGTGCTCGCCCACCCGCTTCGCGCTGATGACCGCGCGCTACCAATACCGGCTGCGCGGCGCCGCCGAGGAGCCGATCAACAGCAAGAGCCGCGGCAGCGCCACGCTCGGGCTGCCGCCAGAGCATCCGACGCTGCCGTCGCTGTTGCGCGCGGCCGGCTACCGCACCGCGCTTGTCGGCAAGTGGCACCTGGGCTACCCACCGGCCTTCGGGCCGCTGCGCTCGGGCTACGAGGAGTTCTTCGGGCCGCTCTCCGGCGGCGTCGACTACTTCACCCATTGCGATTCGCGCGGGACGCACGACCTGTACTCGGGCGACGAGGAAAAGGCCGAGCACGGCTACCTGACCGACCTGTTCTCGCAGCGTGCCGTGGACTACGTCGAACGGATGGGCGGCCAGGAGGCGCCATTCTTTCTGAGCCTGCACTACACGGCGCCGCACTGGCCCTGGGAGACGCGCGACGATGCCGACGTGGCGCCGCAGGTGTCGGACAACCTGTTCCACCTGGACGGCGGCAACATCGAGACCTATCGCCGCATGCTGCATCACATGGACGAGGGCATCGGCTGGGTCATGGCTGCGCTGGAGAAAAAGGGCATCGTCGACAACACCCTGGTCGTGTTCACCAGCGACAACGGCGGCGAGCGCTTCTCGGACAACTGGCCGCTGGTCGGCGGCAAGATGGACCTGACCGAAGGCGGCATCCGCGTGCCCTGGATCGCGCACTGGCCGGCCATGGTGCCGCCCGGCAGCGAGAGTGCCCAGCATTGCATGACGATGGATTGGTCCGCCACGATGCTCGACGCGGCCGGGGTGCCGCCGGACGCCGCCTTCCCGCCCGACGGCATCTCGCTGCTGCCGGTGCTGCGCGACCCTGCCGCGCGGTTCCCCCGGTCGCTGCACTGGCGCATGAACCACCGTGACCAGCGTGCGCTGCGCGACGGCGACTGGAAATACCTGCGGGTCGACGGCAACGACTACCTGTTCAACATCCCGGCCGATGCGCGCGAGCGGGCGAACCGCGCCAGACGCGAGCCCGAGCGGCTGGCCGCCATGCGCGCCGACTGGGAAGCCTGGAACGCCACGATGCCACCGATCCCGTCCGACGCCACGGTCAGCCTCGGGTATTCGGCGAAGGACATGCCACAGCGCTGACCACGGCAATGCGCCGATCGGCGCTGGCCGTTTGGCCGGGTTGACCGCCCATCCGCAGAGGGAGAAAATCCGCGATTGAATACTTTAGAACTATCGACGGAGTGGGCGAATGAACCTCGATCTCGAGAATTGGCAGTTCCTGGTATTGATCGCGGCCGTCACCGTGTTGCTGGTTTCGCTGATCTACTACGGCTGGCATCAGGTGGCGACGAAGCGCGAAACCGCGCGTCGCATCGCTGCCGCCCGCATCCGATCCGGCCACGTACCGCTCGAAATACCCACCACGCGCGGTGGCCTGCGCAGCGGCGCCACCGACCATGCGCCGGACACCCTGCCCGAATGGTTCATCCAGGGTGAAGGCGAGCATGCGATCGTCGACGAGACGCCGCGCATGCAGATCCGCTACCTCGACGTCGACGGCAAGAAAGTTCAGAACGTGCTGCAGGTGCAACAGTTGGACCTGACCAAGAAGCTGATCGTCGGCCACACCGGGACGCCCGGCGACGTGCGCAAGATTTTCCTGCACCAGGTGCTCGCCGCGCGCAGCGCCGAGACCGGGCAGCGCTTCAACCTCGACACCTGGGTGGAAGCCGTGCGCGTGGCGCGCCGCCGGCGCGGCATGGCGCACTGAGCCGCGTGCCGCCCTCGCGCTGAGGCGGTGGCTGACCGCCATCGTCGCAGCGCGGCCCGCCTGGATCGTATCCCGATCCGGGCGAAAATCAGCACCACATGCTGATGACCCCGCCCAAGCCCGCTGCAGATCTCGCGGCGCACACCCCGATGATGGCCCAATATCTCGGGCTCAAGGCCGACCATCCGGACACCCTGCTCTTCTACCGGATGGGCGACTTCTACGAACTCTTCTGGGCCGATGCCGAGAAGGCCGCGCGCCTGCTGGACATCACGCTCACGCAGCGCGGGCAGTCGGCCGGGCAACCGGTGGTGATGTGCGGCGTGCCGTTCCATGCGGTCGACACCTACCTGGGCCGACTCATCAAGCTGGGCGAATCGGTCGCGATCTGCGAGCAGGTCGGCGAGGTCGGCGCGGGCAAGGGGCCGGTCGAGCGCAAGGTGGTGCGCGTGGTCACGCCCGGAACCCTCACCGACGCCGAACTGCTGGCCGACCGCAGCGAGTCGTTGCTGCTGGCGGTGCATGCGGGCGCGCGCAACTTCGTCGGGCTGGCCTGGCTCAGCGTGACCGGCGCCGACCTGCACCTGGCCGAATGCCCGGCCGACGCGCTCGAAGCCTGGGTTGCGCGCATCGCACCCAGCGAGGTGCTCTACAGCGCGGAAGTGACGCCGGCTTTCGAGAACCGCCTGAAGGCCACGCGCTCGGCCGGCACGCCCTTCACGCTGTCGCTGCGTCCCGCCTGGCAGTTCGATGGGGCCCTGGGCGAGCGCAAGCTGGCCGACCAGCTCGGCAGTGCCAGCCTGGCAGCCTGGAATGCGGATGGCATGGCCAACGCGCACGCCGCTGCTTCGGCATTGCTCGGCTACGCGGAGCACACGCAGGGCCGCGCCCTCACGCACCTGCAACGGCTCGTGGTCGAGCGCGACGGCGAACTGATCGAGCTGCCGCCGACCACGCGCCGCAACCTCGAGCTCGTGCAGACGCTGCGCGGCGAGGATGCGCCCACGCTGTTCTCGCTGCTCGACAGCTGCATGACCGGCATGGGCAGCCGCCTGCTCAAGCGCTGGCTGCTGGCGCCGCGGCGCGAGCGCAGCGAAGCGCAGGCGCGGCTGGCCGCCATCGCCGCGCTGCAGGTCGCACCCATCGGCAGCACGGCCCTGCCCTGGCGCGCCCTGCGCGAGCAGTTGAAGAACACCAGCGACGTCGAACGCATCGCTGCACGCATCGCGCTGCGCCAGGTGCGGCCGCGCGAACTGGTGGCGCTGCGGCTGGCGCTGGCCAAGGCCGAACAGCTCGCACCGATGCTGCCGACGGCAGCGCCGCTGCTGGCACGCATCACCGACGATTTCGCCGCGCCACCGGGCTGCGGTGAATTGCTCGTCAGCGCCATCCAGCCCGAGCCCTCTGCGCTGGTGCGCGACGGCGGCGTGATCGCCACGGGCCACGATGCCGAACTCGACGAACTGCGCGCGATCGGCGACAACTGCGACGCGTTCTTGCTGAAGCTCGAAGTGCAGGAGCGCGAGCGCACCGGCATCGCCAACCTGCGCGTGCAGTTCAACCGCGTGCACGGCTTCTACATCGAGGTCACGCAAAGCATGCTGACCAAGGTGCCGGACAACTACCGACGCCGCCAGACCCTGAAGAACGCCGAGCGCTTCATCACCCCCGAACTCAAGACCTTCGAGGACAAGGCGCTGAGCGCGCAGGACCGCGCACTGGCGCGCGAGAAATTCCTCTACGA
>SEGN01000642.1 GCA_004211245.1 Variovorax sp. | reverse complement strand
GACCTGGCGGTGAAGATGGCGATCGCCACCTCGATGGCCACGATCATCTTCACCTCGATCTCGAGCGTGCGCGCGCACCACAAGCGCGGCGCGGTGCGCTGGGACATCGTGAAGCGGCTGTCGCCCGGCATCGTGATCGGCAGCCTGGTCGGCAGCCTCGGCGTGTTCGCACTGCTCAAGGGCACTGCGCTCGCCATCTTCTTCGCGCTCTTCGTGGGCTTCTCGGCCACGCAGATGTTCCTCGACAAGAAGCCCAAGCCGGCACGACAGATGCCGGGCACCGGCGGCCAGCTCGCTGCGGGTGGCGTGATCGGCTTTGTGTCGGGTCTGGTCGGCGCAGGCGGCGGCTTCATCAGCGTGCCGTTCATGACGTGGTGCAACGTGGCGATTCACAACGCGGTGGCGACCAGCGCCGCGCTCGGCTTCCCCATTGCAGTGGCCAACGTGGTCGGCTACGTCGTGAGCGGTACGGCGGTGCAGGGCCTGCCGGTCGGCGCGTTCGGCTACATCTGGCTGCCGGCGCTCGCGGTCATCGCGCTGTGCAGCGTGTTCACCGCGCCGCTCGGCGCCAGGGCCGCGCACAACCTGCCGGTGAAGCAGCTCAAGCGCGTCTTTGCCAGCATCCTGTATCTGCTGGCGGCCTACATGCTGTGGAAAGGCCTGCGGGGCTGAGCACCTCCCCGACCGCCGCTTCGCCGGGCGGCGGCAGGGGTCATTCCGGCTGTGCACCCGACAGTCGCGGCGTATAAACAGCATCTCATTCGCAAGAGGCACGCCATGAAGATCCTGATCGCCGTCGACGGCAGCAAGCACACCCAGAAGGCCATCGACTATCTCGTCAAGCATCGGGCCGCGCTGGTCGATGGCCACGAGCTGATCGTGGTGAACGTGTGCAGCGGCATCCCTCACCATGCAGCCCGGCATGTCAGCAAGAGCGTGCTGGACGATTACTATGCCGAGGAAAGCAGCAAGGTGATCGAGCCGCTGAAGACCGCACTGGCCGCGCACAACATCGCCAACTACGCGCTGGATCTGCGTCACGGCAACGCGGCCGAGGAGATCCTGAAATCCGCCGTTGCCGCGCATGTCGACCTGATCGTCATGGGTACGCACGGACACGGCATCTTCGGACGCGCGCTGATGGGATCGGTGACCACGAAAGTGATCGCCGAGACCGACATCTCGGTCCTGCTGGTGCAGTAGCCGGCCTCAGCCTGCGGAGAACA
>SEGN01000012.1 GCA_004211245.1 Variovorax sp. | reverse complement strand
CGTTTGATCCTTCCGCAGTGGAGATTCAAGAAGTCGTGCTGCGTGGGGAAGTGACACTCCGACAATCATGCATCGTGTGCGGGGCGCCTTCGATCATCACAAATGCCTGTGGGCCTTGGTCATCCCTTTGCGTCGAGCATCGGACGGGTACGTTCCTCAAAGGACTTATAGGAAGCTCTGTGTGGACGGCGGCGGAGCTTCGCGAAGAGCCGGTTGGTTAGGCGGTCATTGCTCATCGGCGCTTCACTGGGCAGTGCCGCCTTCAGCGAGCCGGCAAATCATGCGACGTTCACATGATGCTTAACCTCACCATCACATGTTCGCCGCCCCGTGTTCCATACCGACGTTGTCGCACAACAAAGGCGCGGAATCGAATACCTGAGATTTCAACAATCACAAACGCCGACGGGCGCACGCTTTGCCTTGTCTCATCCTCGTGGGCAACGACCCCGTAGTCGTTGTGAATCACGAGTTCGGCAACCGCAATGCTGTCGAAATCTTGCGCCGAGATTGTGAGGGTCTCGGTTTCGCTGTCGTACCACTCAGCGAATACAAAATCGGGCACCAGGCTACCGGTGTGTTTGTATCGACGTTGCAGCTTCTTGGGTGTGGCAGCGGTCATCGCCTTCGCTTGCTTAAACTCCAAGTCCCGACCGCCGAGCACTGATTCGGTCGCGGTGTTCGTCTGCATGCGCGGTGCAGAGGCACAGAAACCATCCGCCATGCTTTTCAATGGTGGCCGGGCGTCCACAAAGCATGCAAGCGGTTTCTGTTGCCAACTCTGCCTGGTCGAGCAAGGTCTGAATTCGCTGTAGTTCTTCACTGCCCAGAGATTCGGAGTTGTAGTAGTACCTCGCACTTCCGTACTTTTCCTTAATTTGTGAAAAGTGAAAACGACGCTTGTTCTCCCCCAAAATCGCGTCGATCTCTCCACACGCTTGCGCAAGGATTTGCGTCCACCCGTCATACATGTCCAAGCCAATGTTGGGGCCTGCGAACATGTATGGGTACTCGACCTTGAGCTGGTCAGATGTCATGTTTTTCTTTCACCGATTAGTTTTGTCGACGTCGTCGGGAGCAGTGGCGAGCTGGCCCTACCGGAAAGGTTTGAAGACTAGCGATAGGTATTGGCTCGTCAATCGAACCGGCGGGGTTTGTCATGGTCGTTTGCGATCCAGCCGCTTACAGGCACGTCTTCCATCGCGGTTGCTGCATTGATCTCCTGTGGCGTTGGGTAGTGTCGAAGGATTCGTGTCGCAAGAATCCGGAGCTTTTCTGGGACTGGCCCGCCCCACTGCTCAATGTCTTTGCTCTCGGCGCGAATGGCACGAAGAGCTTCACCTGCCCATTCGAGCGCACGACGTCTTTCGTAGGGGAGCGTCATAGGTTTGTCCTCTTTGATTATTCAGTGCCCACCGCTTCGACGTGTTTTTGATGCGTTCTCACCCGAGCTGAGCATCGATTGACGGCGCGCTCCAAAGCGGAATCAACACGATTGAACTTGGCAGTCGTTCTGACCAGCTGTCGAAAAGCTCCAGATCGTCGCTGAACACTAGGTCGACGGAATCGGAACCTGGAGCGGAGCGATGCGCAACGGTCCGTGCAGTCCGCAGCGACCAGCTCAAAGGTCCAGAAGGCACGAGAACTTGTAGTGCGACCAGTTTCGGAACATTCTGGGCCAGCAGAAAGCGACTGAGCTCATCCTTGCTGCAAAGAAATGCGCCGGTTTCGTCGGCGCCGACTTGACCGTTAGGAGACCAAGTGCAGAGGAACACCGGCTCCTTGACGCCAATGTGTGAGATCGCGAACTGAAGCTGCTCGCCTTCGGCGACGGTGGCTCTGGATGATGGCGTCGAGAACATAGAGTTGCGTCGACGCAAGTTGCGGTACAGGGCAAAGTGCTTACGTTGCGCGGCTTTTGAAGGATTGACGAGCGAGTCGCCTGTGGATCCCTGCGCAAGGGCATCCTGCATCGAAAGATGAAGTCCGATCAGGGGATGCGAGAAGCTGGTCGTTCGTCGCTTCCACGTCGGCACCATTGCCAAGATCGCTGATGCTTGGTGAATTTGTGCATCGACACCGAAGCCGTTCGCCCGCGAGGACAGTCCGGATGTTTGGAACACCCATCACTGTCTTGGGCATCAGTCACGCTCTGGATGTGGGAGAGCGGTGGCCATGATGGCAACGCACCCATACAACGCGACGAGTGAGCCGGACGAACCCTGTACGGCCCCGCTGGATGGCCTCCAAAATTGAACTACACCTTCGCGTAGCAGCTCCCGGCAGGCGTTCAAAGTGGCCGGCGCAGCTAGGCTTTGTTTGGAATCGGTCCGCTGGAACCGAATCATGGGAGCATCGCGGCCTATCGTTTGCCTCAAACAGGGGTTGACGAAAGCAAACGTAACTTTTGCGACAGATTCAAGTAAATGTAGGCGATTTTTACGAATGACGCCGCTTTATATTGAAGCCGTGAGAAGTTAATAGGGCGAAATTGTGATCTTCGAGAACAGAATTCCCACAATGGCCCCGCAACCACAGGGCTGGACAAGCCGGTGTTGGGTAATCTTTCGAAAAACGGTGACCCGCACCCTCGCAGTGCACTGATAAACCCGAACGGGTTTCTATTAAATCCGTTTCGATCTAGGACTTAATCTTCCCGTTGTTACAGGTTGACTGTGGAACACTGCCGCAGCGTCAACATCGGTGACAAGATTTCAGCAAAGACGAACTGCTGAAATGACCAACACCTACCTTGTAACTCAGATCAAGCGCATCAGTGATCCGTGCATCGATGCGACTGCTCGCCATGCTGTTCGTCGCGTATACCTCGTTGATCGAGAAACTGGTCTCCCTTGCGAGCTCGAGCAAAATTACATCGATGTCGTACTCGGGACTAAGGCAGTTGGTACGCAAGACAAAGCCGGAGACGAACTTGCTGTTTTCAGACAATGGCGCCTTATTCAGAGCCTCAAAGACAAAGGTTGGAAAGACAGTCTGCAACGCGCGCTCCAATCAGAGCCACCCATGTCATCGAGTGAGATTGATGATTTCGCAAACTCTTGCAGTTTCAAGGCAGGCTTTTTGTCAAGGACGCTAGACGCATTGAAAAATGGGGTGGCGTTGGACATTTATTCATCTCATGAGACAGTGAGCGCGGCCTGTTTAAATGGCCGAATTCGTACTGCAAAGAGGTTTTTGACGCACCTCCTCAATCATGGTCGCAAGCCCGCCAATGTTCAAGATCTGCATTTCTACCCCTACATCTCGGAACTTAAAAGATCACTAGAGACTGAACTGCAGAACAAGCTTGTTCCAGTCCCCAAACATTCGGAAGTTCTCTCGCTCAATTCCGTTGAAGTTCAGGCAATGGAGCTATTGCTCGACAACCACCCCTTATTTACCAATTCTGTAAGCGCTCAGCGGGATTCTCTCATCATAAGAACTTTAAGAGAAACATCGTTCCGTGCCGGTGAGCTACTAAAAATTAAAACTGAACAGGTCTGCGAACCTTCAGAGTTGCTTCCATCCCCGTACATGACGACGATCCGCGACCCTCAATCTGCTGAGGACTGCCGAAAATACGAACCAGCTATTAAGACCCGCAACGGGGACGTGCCAATCAGCAACGAGCTCTTCAAGGATCTGCAAAATTACATTCTTGGACCGAGGCGGGATGCCGTTGATCTTCGCATCGACGGCGTCGAAACCGCTTACCTCTTCGTCAATCACGAAGGTGATCCTGAACACATTGGAAAGGAAACATCCCAGCGCAACATCAATCGTGTTGTTAAGAAGCTGACGGTTCATTCTGCGATTAGATCTTCGGTACACCCCCATTCATTGCGACACACGGGTCTTACTGAGCTCGCTGATGGCGCACAGGAGCGAGGTCGCGACGGTGCGGAAATTGAGCAGTTGGTAACGGACATCGGTCGCTTCACGCCTGGCTCACCGCAGGTGGCGCATTACACCGGTAGACACGTAAGAGCTCAGACGGCGAAATTCAAGAAAACACGGGAAGATGAAATTCGTGGAAACAAAACCTAAACGGACTTTTCCCGCGGATGCCGTTCAGCTCTTTTTTCGGTCTGCCGACGATTTTCCAACGGTATTTTCGTATCGCTCTTTCGTTTGTCCCGTTCAAATAAAACCGATCGAGCATACAACTTCCATACCAGTCAACCTTGACTGCATGAAAATCGATGGCGACGGTGGAACTGTAAACATTAAGTTGAATCGCTTCCGGCTCTTTTTAACTTCGAAGACATTCGAGAGTTTTTCGTATGTGATGATTACGGCCTTGGATCGCCGGTACAAATCCTCTGTAGTTTCTAGATGGGAAAAGGAGGCTCATCTATTTTTCCGCCTGTGTTGCGAAGCGCTCGGAGCGACAAAAATCGAAACAATCACTTTAGGAATGTACCTTTGGTACACAGAAGCCTGTAACCCATCGCAGGTTGGGCTGATAAGGACGTTTCTTAGTTTCTGGTGCAAACAAAATGTTGAAGGACTGCACCGAGGACTCGCTCGACACTTGGACTCAGCCTCCCCGCCCAAACGTCCATCGACGCAGCAAATTCAGAATCAGAAGCCTGACGAACGCCCACTGACGATTGCTCAATCTCGGCAGATCTCCGAACGCATCGGTGAGCTTTACGCTGCAAAGGAATTTAGTTCCCAAGACCAACTTTTATGGACGCTGATCTCAGCAGAAGGACTAAGGCCGTCGCAACTTGCTCTTTTGCGCGTAAAACATTTCGAGATCATTCAGGACGAGCATGGCGAAATACTTGAGGTTTTGATACATGTGCCGGCAGTCAAGCAAAAAGGCACGCCGGCACTCAGTTATTTAATAACGGAAACGCTTGCGTCGAGAGCGTGGGTCCCTTTGACGGAGCATCTGAACTTCGTATCTACTGTAGCCGGCCGCGAGTTGATGCCCGAGGACAGAATTTTTTGCTTGACCAAAGATTTTCTTGGGAATTACGTAATTAGCAAAAGTCCTTTAAGAATTAATTTAATTGTGAACGAAACAAGAGCAAGAATTATCGCGGGAATTCCGGATCTCGAAAATGTGATCCTTTTTTGTCGGCGGTTCAAGCACACGATGCTGACCCATTTAGGTCTCTTAGGAGCACCCTTATCAGTTCTGCAACGATGTGCTTATCAAACGTCTTCAGGGTCAGTCAGAAGGTACGTTAATGTCTCCAAGGATGTCCAGCGAAGCTTCGAGACGGAGATGGCCAACTCACACAATGCGCTTGTCAGGTTTTTTAAGGGGCGAATCGTTGACCGAGCGGGGGCTACTCATCCCGACGAAGAACACCTCATTGGAGCACCAGGTCTCTCCGACGAAGACTTGGGCGCATGCGCCGTTCAGCCTTGCAAGGGTCTGATGAATGTCGGCTGTTACGGCTGCTACAAGTTTGAAGCTTTCGCCGATGGACCACACCAAGAAGCGCTAGACCACCTTGAAAGCTTAAGACTCGACCGCGCTGCACTACACCTCGATGACGCGGTCGTCACCCGCGACGATCACCTAATCGAGGCAGTCAAGCAAGTCATTGCAGACATCGGAGGGCAGCACCTTGGCCAAGTGCAAATTTGATGACTTCGTCGAGCGGTACGAACCAGGTGGGCGAGAGGGCATCAACAGCGAACATGCGCCTGCCTACCGGCGTCAGTCCCCTTATTTTGCGGCAGCAGACAAGTACGTGCCCTTAGGTCAAGTGACGGCCCGTGTTTGGTTTATCAAGTTTGAAGCAAATTACTATGCCAATTTGTCATTGAGCGAAAACATTCAGAATCGCGAATCAGAAGATGGAACTCACTGCATTGAAGACGGAAAATTTCTTCATTTTAGCAAAGCGCTGTTGAACGTGTTGTGTTTGCGAAAGTCGCATCGTCGTACTATACCTAAAGAAATTGTCACCGCGCTATCGTTTCTCGAAAAGGCTCTTCGCATTCAACAGTTGAACAATGATCCTGCGTTGTTCAATCACCTGACATTCGCTATAGCAACTTCGCTCCTCCAACAATCACGGTACACCCTGCAGAAGCAGTACGACATCGGAAAAGAGCTGGAATTAATCGCCGGAATGCTGCAAGGCGGATACAGCTCAAAGTCGTTCAGATTCCCTTACGACGGTTTCAACTTGCTTTCAGCTCGATTTGAATACAAATCGCCCATAGTTTCCCCGCCGCGACTCAACGATCTACGAATCGCCCAAAATCAGCGCATGGACATTCCACCGGTAGGTACCGTATCGGACGAGGTGGTCGCATGCGTTGGCTTAGCTTATCAACTCGCCTTCGCTGACGAACAGGCAGGAGATTTAGTTCGCTTTATCGCCGCCTCCATCGCGTTGGGGTTTACCGCTGCATCAATGCGCAGCATAGAACTCGCGTTACTACGGAGGGACTGTGTCTATCGTAACGACACAGGTGAATCAAGGTTACGACTGTCTCGTCCAAAAATTGACGAAGATCAAGATCTTAAGATCCCAGACATTCTCGTCGAGTTGGCCGAACAGTGTCACTTGAGAGTTTTTAAGCTGACGAAAGAGGCACATGAAGCCTTTTCGTTTTATTGTTCGCACTTCCACGATTTTAAAGACATTGACCGGCTTTTTATACCGGCACACCTAAGAAAAACGTTCGCCCATCCTTTTATCACTTTTGAATGTGCTCGCGCAGCCTTAAACCTTCACGATGCCGCGTATCTCGATCAGATCCCAGGTGTACTGAGAGGAATTTCTATACACAAATTTGTGGATGAGCCGGGTGATTTGAGCGAATACTCCACTGATTACGTTGGTCAGCCTACTCTGCAAATTGGTACAGCAGTTGAGTTCTGCAAGAGTGCTGGATTAGTCGTTGCGCTTCCATTTGGAATCGACATGCGAAAGCGCATAACGCCGGGAGCTCTAGAGCGCATGATGGGGACAAAGTCGAAGACAAAGAAAGCGCTTTTGAAGAAAATCTATCAGTTTGGAACTTCCGTTCGTGCCTGGCTTAAGACTGAAGATGTGCTTGAGTGTTTGTTAAATGACTTCAAGCTCAGCAATTTTCCACATTGGCCGTACGCTTCAAAAGAGCGGGATCTCAAACTTTGCGATGCACTGATGGTGTTCTATGAGAGCGCGAATTCGAAAAATGTGGATCCGAAGAGAAAGCAGTTGCTTTGGTGGAAGCCTATGCTTTTTACGCCCGACATGATGGCGCGCTGGCTTCGGCCCACTGGTCAAGGACCAGCCATGCTGTTCAAGGCCTTAGACGTCAGTTTGCTTGATGGCGCATACCCCACCTTTTCCGTGGAGGACGCCCGCAAATGGCATCAGACTGAGGGGCTCCTAGCTGGTGTTCCACTCATCTTTCTAGACCAAATTTCGGGGCGAAGCAGTGGCCGGCAAAGTGACTACTACGACGATAGGTCTAGGCAACAAAAGCTTCGAGGCCTAATTGACGCCTTGCGTGGCGTTAAAACTCTTCACGTAGCCGGACCGGCGATGGCAATCGCTGAAAGACGAATCCCCATTATTGATCGACGGGATTTCCTATTTCGCACCGCATCCCCAAAGCACATGACAGAACTCGGCGGATGCAAATCTGATTGGTCAATTAATCCATGCGAACAACTAGGTGACTGCCTTCGCTGCGGAGGTCAAGTATGGATAAAGGGAGACGCTATCAAACTCACAAGAATAGCAAGCATTAAAGCCATGTCGGAAGAGATCATTTCCGCCGGGAAAATGAAGCTTATAAAAAATCCTCGTCGGATCACAATTGCAAATCAAATCACTCATGCGCAAGAGGCGCTCGATCGAGCCAACGAGATTTTTGCATTTGAGGAAGATCCCACAGCGCCTAAAGGTGCCTTAATAACTTTTAAGAAAGCAAGCACCTCAATGAGTGTCAGTGATCGCAGCGCTTACATCCGAGCGCAAGGATAGTAGGTAAGGGTAAATGGGCCAACCAAAAATTAAGGCTTCAGAGGCAGCAAGATTTGCAGCGCTTGCAAATACATGGCCGGCCGAGAAACAATTTAGCTGGGAATCGCTCCGCGCAGCATTCGCGTTCAGCGAGAGCTTACCCATTGACAAAGTTTGGTCTCGCCAAGCACTCACAAAGCATGCAGTTATAAAATCGGCCTTTGATGCAACTGCAGCAAGAACGATAAATGCAGGTTTGCAGGATCAGACGAGAGCTGAAGATCAGTACACCAGACTGAAGCAGGAATTCAAAGAATTAGAAGAGAAATACCACGCATTAATGCATCGCCATCGGCAATTAGCACACAACGTAAGCTTCTTAACTCAGGGCAAGGAACTGCTTTTAACGCCGATTCCGTCCAACGTTCAAAGTCAAACACACTATGCTACAAGAGCAAAACCAAAGCGAAATTCGCCTTTCTAGTCGATTGCCACTACACGTTGAAACTCAGAAATAGCATCGTCGGAATCAAAAAGAATGTCGCCTTGGTTGACTGCATCAAAGCGATCGAAGTTCTGAAAATCGAAAAGCTTTCGATCCATCAGATGAGAAGGCACCACGTTGGTCAATGCAGTAAACATGCTACGAATTCTCTGAGGATTCTCAATCTCCCAGCTCTTTAGCAGCTCTTTCATCGCTTGTCGCTGCAGATTGGGCTGAGATCCGCAAAGAGTGCACGGGATAATTGGGTACATCTTTGCGTTCGCATGACGCTTAATGTCTTTCTCTTTGCAATAAGCAAGAGGTCGGATGACTACATTTCTGCCATCATCAGACTTCAATTTTGGTGGCATTGTTTTTAAAGAACCGCCAAAAAATAGATTCAGCAAGAGTGTCTCTAAAATGTCATCTCGATGATGGCCTAGCGCAATCTTGGTAGCTCCCAGTTCCACGGCGGTGTTGTACAGGATTCCCCGCCGCAATCGAGAACAAAGTGAGCACGTCGTTTTTCCTGGAGCAACTTTTTGTTTGACAATGCTATAGGTGTCCTGTTGTACGATTCGGAAGTCGACTCCAATGCTCGACAAATAGTTAGGTAAGACTTCTTCCGGAAAGCCTGGCTGTTTCTGATCAAGATTGACGGCCACGATCGAAAAGTGAATTGGAGCTTTCCGCTGTAGATGCAGTAGAGCGTCAAGCATCGTGTAGCTGTCGGCCCCACCCGACATGCACGCCATTACGACGTCACCTTCCGAAATCATCGAGAAGTCATGCACCGCCTTCCCCGCAAGCTTGTAGATTTTGTTCTGCACCGCCATCGCTGAGCGGGATGGGCCGTCCGCCGCCTGAGTAGGATGTGGGAAGGGAGTTGAGCCCGGTTTGGCCGCATGCGGCACCTGTGGGAAAGTCGTGACGTTGTCCATGCCCTTATTTTCTACCAACCCACCTCGGTGGAGCTGCCCACCTGGCACTGTGGCCTGCCGTGGTCGGATGAGCCGTAAACATTCGCGTCTCGTTGGTCGTAAAGATTGCGGGCCGAACTCGAACCGTTCCGCCATAGGACCGCGCAGCAAGCTCTGTGATGTTTACAAAGGCAGTGTTCTAAGAAGCAAAGACAGCTACGCCATGCTCGACATCCTGCTCAAGCTGAAGGCCCGCGCGCCGATCCACTTCGACCTGGTGGCGGTCAACCTCGACCAGAAGCAGCCGGGCTTTCCCGAAGAGGTGCTGCCGAAGTACCTGAGCGAACTCGGCGTCGCCTTCCACATCGAGAACCAGGACACCTACAGCATCGTCAAGCGCGTGATTCCCGAGGGCAAGACCACCTGTGGCCTGTGCTCGCGCCTGCGCCGCGGCATCCTGTACCGCGTGGCGGACGAACTGGGCGCCACCAAGGTCGCGCTCGGCCACCACCGCGACGACATGCTGCAGACCTTCTTCCTCAACATGTTCTTCGCGGGCAAGTTGAAGAGCATGCCGCCCAAGCTGGTGAGCGACGACGGCCGGCACATCGTCATCCGCCCGCTGGCTTACGTCGCCGAAAAGGATCTGGTGCGTTGGGCGCAACACCGCGAGTTCCCGATCATTCCGTGCACGCTCTGCGGCAGCCAGGAAAACCTGCAGCGCAAGCAGGTGGCCGAGATGCTGCGCGAATGGGAAAAGAAGCACCCGGGCCGTGTCGAAAACATGTTCACCGCGCTGCAGAACGTGGTGCCGTCGCACCTGCTCGACGGCAAGCGGCACGACTTCAAGGGACTGAAGGCGACCGGGGTGGCCGACGACGAAGGCGACAAGGCTTTCGATGCGCCTGAATTTCCGGCGCCCTCCACGCTGATGCTGCGCCTTTGACGATGGACGTCACCCGACTGATTGTCATCCGCCACGGCGAGACTGCCTGGAATGTCGACACGCGGATCCAGGGGCAGCTCGACATTCCGCTGAATGCCACCGGTGAATGGCAGGCGGCCCGGCTCGGCGAGGCCCTGATGAGCGAGCCGGTGGCGGCCGTCTACGCCAGCGACCTGCGCCGCGCCTGGCAGACGGCGGAGGCCGTCGCCGGGCCGCACCGGCTGCAGGTGGTCGCCGACACCGGCCTGCGCGAACGCGGCTTCGGCGTGTTCGAAGGCATGACCTTCGCGCAGATCGATGCCGAGTTGCCGGAACAGGCCAGGCTCTGGCGCACCCGCGACACGGCATTCGCGCCCGACGGCGGGGAGTCGCTGATCACGTTCCGTGACCGTGTCACCCGGACCGTCGATGCGCTTGCTGCCCGCCACGCCGGGGAACTGGCGGTGCTGGTGGCCCACGGCGGGGTGATGGACGTTCTGTACCGCGCCGCCACGCGGCAGGCGCTGCAGGCGCCGCGCACCTGGGCGCTGGGCAACGCCGCCATCAACCGCCTGCTGTGGACGCCCGAAGGGCTCGCGCTGGTGGGCTGGGCCGACGCTGCGCACCTGGACGGCAGCGCACTGGACGAAACCACCGCTTAAATAGCCGGGTCCGGCTGTTTATTCTTCGCATGCCGCTGTGAAGAAGTGCTGCGGCATGTCAGCTTTTTGTATTCAAATTTCCCAAAGCGGCGCACAATCATTCCGTAGGCAATTTTCTTTTGCATTTGTCAATCCGGCAATCGCAACCAATTGCTTCGGATGTTGCGGCGCCGGGACCGGCATAGACCGTTCGGGCAGCGCTTTCGACAGGTGGTGTTGCCAATGCAAGGGGGCCACTATCTGTGCTCGACGCAGAACGAATGCTTTGTTGTTAATTTTGTAAAGCGGAAACATCGTGTTGCGGCCTGCTCGCCGCAGTTTTCAAGTGCCGCCACCTTCGGAACGCTGAAACCCATCGCCATGACACAGGAAAACCAGTCCATCGCTGCCGCCCTGTCGTTGCTCGACCTGCTGCTCCCCGCCAGCGCCGCACCGCCGGCGGCAGGCGCGCGCTTCGAGGCGCAGATCGAGATCCCCCCGGCGCTGGCGGCGCGGATTCAGGCGCAGACCGGTGCGTCGGGCGCGCTGCCCGACACGCCGTGGTTCGCGGCGCTTCAATGCCTGCAACGACGCTGGCAGGCGGGCGAGGTGCTGCCCCCCGGCCTGGGTTGCGGTGATTGGCTGGCGCAGGTCGATGCCGCGCGGCGCGTCGCCCCGGCCGGCGAGCCGCCAGCCCTGCAACTGGCCGCCGATGACCGGCAGTTGCGCCTGAGCGCGCCGGCCGAACGCATCGACGCGGCCTCCGCCGCGACGCTGCTCGCGACCCTGATCGACACCACGGCTCATCTGCTGGCCGACCTGGCCGCACCGCTCGATACCGTGCCGAGCGTGCGCGCCGCCGATCGACACCGGATGCTTGCCGTGTGGAACAGCGCGCCGTCGCCGGGCGATGCGGGCCGGACCGTGCACGACCTGTTCGCGCAGCAGGCCGCCGCCACGCCGACCGCCACCGCCGTGACAGGCGCCGCAGCGGGGGACCTGCGCCTGACCTATGCCGAACTCGACGCCGAGGCCGACCGCATGGCGCGGCGGTTGCAGCAACGCGGGGTGCGTGCGGGCGACGCGGTGGGCGTGATGCTGGAACGCGCGCCGCGCGCCATCGTGGCGCTGCTCGGCATTCTCAAGGCCGGCGCCGCCTACGTGCCGGTTCAGCCCAACTTCCCGGTCGAGCGGCTGGCGTTCATGCTCGGCGACGCGGCCGTGCGCCTGCTGGTCAGCGAACACGCCCATGCCGGCGTGGTGCCTGCGGGCCTGGCCACCCTGTGGCTCGACGATCCGGCGCCCGACACGGCCACCCTGCCCGCCATGCAACCGGTGGCGGTCGATGGCGAAGCGCGCGCCTATGTGATGTACACCTCGGGCTCGACCGGCGTGCCCAAGGGCATCGAGATCTGCCACCGCTCGATCCTGCGGCTGGTGGTCGACGCCCAGTACGTCGACCTGCGTGCCGACGAGCCGATGCTGCACGCCGCACCGCTGGGCTTCGATGCCGCCACGCTCGAGATCTGGGGTCCGTTGCTCAACGGCGGCTGCTGCGTGGTGCACGACGAAGAAATGCCCACCGGTGCCGGCCTCGCGCGCACCATCGGCGCCCACGGCGTGAAGACCGCGTGGCTCACGGCCGCGCTGTTCAACGCAGTGGTCGACGACGACCCGCAGCACCTGGCCGGCCTGCGCCAGCTGCTGACCGGCGGCGAAGCGCTCTCGGTGGCGCATGTGCGCCGTGCGCTTGCCGCGTTGCCGGGCCTGACGCTCATCAACGGCTACGGCCCGACCGAAACCACCACTTTCGCGGCCACGCACCGCATTCCGCGCGACCTGCCCGCCGACGCGCGTTCGGTGCCGATCGGCCGCCCGATCACCGACACCACGCTGCATGTGCTGTCGCCCACGCTGGAACTGCTGCCGCCCGGCTTCGTCGGCGAACTGTGCATCGGCGGGCGCGGGCTGGCGCGCGGCTACCTGAAGCAGCCCGAACTGACGGCCGAACGCTTCGTGCCCGACCCGTTCGGCGCGCCGGGCGAACGCCTCTACCGCACCGGCGACCATGCGCGCTGGCTGCCGGACGGCACCATCGAATTCATCGGCCGCGTCGACGGCCAGGTCAAGATCCGCGGCCACCGCATCGAGACGGGCGAGATCGAGACAGCCCTCAACGCCCACCCGGGCGTGCGCGCCAGCGCCGTGCTCGCGCGCGACGATGCGAGCGGCCAGGCCCGGCTCGTGGCCTACCTCGTGGCGCGCGACACGCCCGTGCCATGGAACGAACTGCGCGAACATCTTGCCGCGCGCCTGCCCGAAGTGATGGTGCCGGCCGCCCAGGTGTGGCTGGAGCGCCTGCCGGTCACCTCCAACGGCAAGCTCGATCGCCGCGCGCTGCCGGCGCCGGCACAGGCACGGCCGGATCTGGCCCAGGCCTACGAAGCGCCGCGCAGCGACATCGAACGCCGCGTGTGCGAGGCCTTCGGCCGTGCGCTCGGCCTCGATCAGGTCGGCCGCCGTGACAACTTCTTCGACCTCGGCGGCAATTCGCTGCTGGTGCTCAAGGTGCTGGGCGAACTGCAGCGCGGCAGCACGCGCACGCTGTCGGCCAACCTGTTCTTCAGCGATCCGACGCCGCTCGCCATTGCGGCCGAGCTGGACGCCCCTGCGACGGCGGCAGCCGCACCGAAGGCAGCGCCCGCCACGCCAGGCCAGGGCGCCGACGAGCCGATCGCCGTCATCGGCATGGCCGGGCGCTTCCCCGGCGCGGCCGACGTCGAGCAGTTCTGGGACAACCTGGTCGCGGGCCGTGAAAGCATCAGCTTCTTCGACGACGCCACGCTCGACGCCGGCGTGAGCGCCGCGCTGCGGGCCGACCCGAGCTACGTGCGGGCGCGCGGCGTGATCGATGGCATCGAGCAGTTCGACGCGGCCTTCTTCGGCATCAACCCCAAGGAAGCCGAGCTCATGGATCCGCAGCAGCGGATCTTCCTGGAGCTCTGCTGGGAATGCCTGGAGCGCGCCGGCCACGCGCCCGACCAGTGCACTGAGCCGGTCGGCGTGTACGCCGGCATGTACAACGCGACCTACTTCCAGCGCCATGTGAGCACGCACCCCGACCTGGTCGAAGCGGTCGGGGAGTTCCAGGTGATGCTGGCCAACGAGAAGGACTACATCACCACGCGTGTCGCCAACAAGCTCAACCTGACCGGGCCGGCCGTGGCGGTGCACACCGCCTGCTCGACCTCGCTGGTGGCGGTGGCGCAGGCCTTCTTCGCGCTGCGCACGGGGCAGTGCCGCATGGCGCTGGCCGGCGGCGCCTCGGTCACCTGCCCGCCGCGCAGCGGCTATCTCTACAACGAGGGCTCGATGCTGTCGCCCGATGGCCACACGCGCAGCTTCAGCGCGCAGGCGCAGGGCACCGTGTTCAGCGACGGCGCGGCCGTCGTGCTGCTCAAGCGGCTGTCGGATGCCATCGCCGATGGCGACACCATCCACGCGGTGTTGCGCGGCGCGGCCATCAACAACGACGGCGGCGCCAAGGCCAGCTTCACCGCGCCCAGCGTCAAGGGCCAGGCGGCGGTGGTGGCGGCAGCGCTGGATTCGGCCGGCGTCGACGCACGCAGCATCTCCTACGTGGAGGCCCATGGCACGGCCACGCCGATGGGCGACCCCGTGGAGGTCGAGGCGCTGCGCCAGGCCTACGCACGCCACACCGGCGACCTCGGCTTCTGCGCGATCGGCTCGCTCAAGAGCAACGTGGGCCACATGGTCACCGCGGCCGGTGCGGGCGGCCTGATCAAGACCGTGCTGTCCCTTCAGGCCGAAACCCTGCCGCCGTCGTTGCACTACGACGCACCGAATCCGGCCATCGATTTCGCCGCCACGCCGTTCCACGTGCAACACGAACTGGCCGACTGGCCGCGCACGGCGCAGCAACCGCGCCGCGCGGGCGTGAGCGCCTTCGGCGTGGGCGGCACGAACGCCCATGTGATCGTCGAGGAAGCGCCGTTGCAGGCGCCATCGGACACCTCCTCGCTGCCGCAGCTGCTGCAACTGTCGGCGCGCACGCCCGCCGCGCTGGACGCCGCCGTGCAACGGCTGGCCGCGCACCTCGAGGCGAACCCGCAGGTCTCGCTGGCCGACGTCGCCCACACGCTGCGCGTCGGCCGCAAGGCTTTCGCCCGGCGCGCCTGCGTGGTGGCGAGCGATGTGGCGCAGGCGGTCGCCGCGCTGCGCACCGCCGATTCGCCCTGGCGCGCCAGCGGTACGGCTGGCGCGACGGTGCCGCAGCCGGTGCTGATGTTTCCGGGCCAGGGCGCGCAGTACGCGTGCATGGGCCAGGGCCTGTACGAAGGCGACCGCGTGTTCCGCGACGCCTTCGACGCCTGCCTGCGCGCCTTCGACGGCGTGCTCGATTTCGATATGCGCGAGCGCATCCGTTCGGCCGACCCGGCCGCGCTGGCACCGACTTCGGTGACCCAGCCGGCCACGTTCGCGCTCGAATATGCGCTTGCGCGCCAACTGCTCGCGCTCGGCGTCGTGCCGGCCGCGTTGATCGGCCACAGCGTCGGCGAGTTCGCCGCGGCCGTGCTGGCCGGCGTGATGACGCTCGAAGACGCCGCGCGCCTGGTGGCGCGCCGCGGCGCGCTGATGCAGGCGCAGCCGGCCGGCGCCATGCTCACGGTGCGCCTGCCGGCCGCCGAGTTGCTGGCACGCCTGCCGGCGGAGTTGTCGCTCGCCGCCGAGAACGGACCCACGGCCTGCGTCGCGGCCGGGCCGGCGGAAGCGGTCGAAGCACTGCGTGCGGCGCTCGAAGCCGATGGCATCCCGGCACGCCTGCTGCAGACTTCGCACGCGTTCCACTCGGCGATGATGGCGCCCGCCGTGGCCCCGTTCGAGGCGCTGGTGCGCGACGTGAAGCTTTCCGCGCCTTCGATCCCGATCCATTCGACGCTGACCGGCCGCCTGCTGACGGCCGCCGAAGCGACCGACCCGCACTACTGGGCGCGCCACCTGCGCGACACGGTCCGCTTCTCGCCCGCCGTGCGCAGCGTGCTGGCCGAGGTACCGAATGCCACCTTCGTCGAGGTCGGCCCGCGCAACACGCTCGCCACGCTGGTGCGCCAGCATGCGAGCAAGGCCGTGCCGGCGCCTGCCGTTGCATTGCTGGCCGACCGACCCGCCGAAGAATGCGGCGCCTGGCGCCTCGCCGCCGGACGCCTCTGGACGCAGGGTGTCGAGATCGACCTGACGAAGCTCGACGAGCGTGCGCGCAAGCTGCGCGTGCGCCTGCCCACCTACCCGTTCGAGCGCAAGCGCTTCTGGGTCGAGATCGCCACCGCGCCCGTTGCGCCGGCCGCCGCGCTGGCCATTGCGACGCCTGCCGCCACGCTTGCCGTCCCGCTTTCCACCTTGCCCCACCCCGTTCCGGAGCCGACCATGACCGCCGCACTCCCTGCTGCCCCCGCCCGCCGCGCCGCGCTGACCGCGCGCCTGCGCGAACTGTTCGAAGACATCTCGGGCGTCGAGATGGGCGATGCCGACGGCGGCATTCCCTTCGTCGAGATGGGACTGGACTCGCTCACGCTGACGCAGGCCGCCACGCAGGTGAAGAAGCACTTCAAGGTGAATCTGAGCTTCCGCCAGCTGATGGAGAGCTACCGCAGCTTCGACGCGCTGGGCGAGTTCCTCGACGTGACCTTGCCGCCCGACCCGGTGTCGGCGGCCGCACCGGCGCAAGCCGCGGCCGCGGCGGTGGCACAGCCCGCATTGCAGGCTGCGCCGATGCCCGTGCAAAGCTTCGCATTGCCCACCGAGGGCGGCACCCTGGTACAACAGGTCATCGCGCAGCAGATGCAGCTCATGCAGCAGCAGCTCGCGCTGCTGTCGGGCGCACCGGCGGCGTCGCTGGCGACCGCTGCAGCGCCCGTGGCGGCCGCAGGGGCGGCGGCAGGGGCGACGGCAGCGCAGCCGACCCAGGCAGCGCCCGCACCGGCAGAAGCCACGGACGCCGCCGAGCCGATCAAGTACGACGTCAAGAAGGCCTTCGGCGCCATCGCCCGCATCCACACGCAAAGCAAGGAGCCGACCGAGCGCCAGCGCGCGCGGCTCGCCGCCTTCATGCGCCGCTACACCGAGCGCACCGCGAAGAGCAAGGCCTTCACGCAGGCCAACCGCGCCCACATGGCCGACCCGCGCGTGGTCAACGGCTTCCGCCCGGCGACCAAGGAGATCACCTACCAGGTCGTGGTCGAGCGCTCGAAGGGATCGCGGCTGCACGACATCGACGGCAACGAGTACGTGGACGTGCTCAACGGCTTCGGCATGAACCTGTTCGGCTGGCAGCCCGATTTCGTGCAGGACGCGGTGCGCAGGCAGCTCGACCTGGGCTACGAGATCGGCCCGCAGCACCCGCTGGCGGCCGACGTCACCCGGCTCATCTGCGAACTGACCGGCTTCGATCGCGCAGCGCTGTGCAACACCGGCTCGGAAGCGGTGATGGCGGCGATCCGCATCGCGCGCACGGTCACGGGCCGCAATACCGTGGTGCTGTTCACGGGCTCCTACCACGGCACCTTCGACGAGGTGCTGGTGCGCGCCGGCCGCAATGCCAAGGGCATGTCGGCCGCGCCCGGCGTGATGCAGGGCATGTTCGGCGACGTGCGTGTGCTCGACTACGGCACGCCCGAGGCGCTGGCGTTCATCCGCGCGAACGCCGACGACCTTGCCGCCGTGATCTGCGAGCCGGTGCAAAGCCGCCGGCCCGACTTCCAGCCGCGGGAATTCCTGCGCGAAGTGCGCGCCATCACCGAGAAGTCGGAAACCTGCCTGGTGTTCGACGAGGTGATCACGGGCTTCCGTTCGCACCTGGGTGGCGCGCAGGCGCTGTTCGGCATCCGCGCCGACCTGGCCTGCTACGGCAAGGTCATCGGCGGCGGCTTCCCGGTCGGCGTGGTGGCGGGCAAGCGCGACTACATGGACGCGCTCGACGGCGGCGCCTGGCAGTACGGCGACGCCTCGGTGCCCACGATCGGCGTGACCTATTTCGCCGGCACCTTCGTGCGGCATCCGCTCGCGCTGGCGGCCTGCAAGGCCTCGCTCGAACATCTGAAGCAGGCCGGCGAAGGGCTGCAGACGCAACTGAACCTGCACACCGCGGCGCTGGCCGACGAGCTCACGGCGTTCTGCCGCGAGGTCGGGGCGCCGCTCGAAATCCGTTATTTCGCGTCGCTCTGGCGCGTGAGCTGGCTCGAAGACCACCCGCTGCAGGACCTGCTGTTCGCGATGATGCGCAGCCGTGGCGTGCACATCCTCGACAACTTCCCCTGCTTCCTGACCACCGCGCACACGCAGCAGGACATCGCGACCATCAAGTCGGCCTTCAAGGAGTCGGTGGCCGAGATGCAGGAGGCGGAATTCCTGCCGCGCCGCGCCGCCGCGGTGCAGCGCTTCGACGCGGCCCACCCGCCTGTCCCGAATGCCCGCCTGGGCCGCGACAAGGACGGCCAACCCGCCTGGTTCGTGCCGGATCCGGCCGCGCAGGGCAAGTTCATAAAGATCCAATCATGATGGAAGCAAGCATGGCCCTCGATGCCGAAGACGCAGTGGCGTTCGACCCTTTCGCGTCGGGCCAGATCGAACAGATCGTCCCCAGCACGGAACCGCAGCGTGAAGTGTGGCTGGGCGACCAGCTCAGCCCCGAAGCCTCGCTGGCGTACAACGAGTCGATGGTGCTGCGGCTGCGCGGCGCGCTCGACACGGCGGCGCTGGCGGCGGCGCTGAGCCGGCTGGTCGAACGGCACCAGTCGCTGCGCGCGACCTTTTCCACCGATGGCACGCAGCTGGTGATCGGCGAAGCACAGCCCCTCGCCTTGCTGCAGCAGGACCTGAGCACGCTCGACGAAGCGCAGCGCCAGCGCGCGCTCGCCGAGGCCTGCGCTGCCGCCGTGCGCACGCCGTTTCCGCTCGCGCAGGGGCCGCTGTTCCGGGCCGCGCTCTACCAGCTGGCGCCGACCGAACACGAACTGGTGATGACCGCGCACCACGCGATCTGCGACGGCTGGTCCTGGGGCGTGATCGGCGAGGAACTGCCGAAGCTGTACGCCGAGCAGCTGGGCCGGGGCCCGGCGCTCGCCCCGGCCAGCCGCTACAGCGACTACGCCGCCTGGGAGGCGGCCGAAGCGGCAGGCCCCGACATGCAGGGCCATGTCGACTACTGGCTCGCCCGCTTCGCCGGCAGCAACCTGCCGGTGCTGGAGCTGCCGCTGGACCGGCCGCGCCCGGCCGTGCGCACCTTCACCTCGCGCCGCGTCGACCAGCTGCTCGATCCTGCGCTGATGGAGGGCCTGCGCCGCATCGGCTCGGCCTCCGGCACCAGCCTGTTCGCCACGATGTTCAGCGGCTTCGCGGCACTGCTGCACCGCCTTACCGAGCAGGACGACGTGGTGATCGGCATCGCGGCCGCCGGACAGCTTGCAAGCGACATGCCGCAACTGGTGGGCCATTGCGTCAACCTGCTGCCGCTGCGCGTGGCGGTCGATGCGCAGATGCCGTTCGACACGCTCATGCGCGAGTCGGGCAGCACCCTGCTCGATGCCTTCGAGCACCAGACGCTCACCTATGGCGCGCTGCTGAAGAAGCTGCCGGTGCGGCGCGATCCGAGCCGGTTGCCGCTGGTGAGCGTGCTGTTCAACGTCGACCCCGACGTGGCACGCGGCGCCGGCGGTTTTCCCGACCTGGAAGTCGCCCAGCGCAGCATTCCGCGCCACTTCGAGAACTTCGAGCTGTTCTTCAACGTGACGCCGGCCACCGGCGGCATGCAGGTCGAGGTGCAGTACAACGCCGACCTGTTCGACGACGCCACCGTGCGCCGTTGGCTCGACATCTACCAGAGCCTGCTGGCCGCCGTGGCGCGCGACCCGTCCCAGTCGGTGGGCGGGCTTGCGCTGCTCTCCGCGACCGAAGCCACTGCGCTCGCGGCGCTGCAACCGGCGCCGACGGCACTGGCCGGCGCACCGCTCATGCATGCCGGCTTTCTCGTGCATGCGCAAAGCCAGCCGGAGCGTCCGGCGCTGCGCGACGGCGCGCGGCGCTGGAGCTATCGCGAGCTCGACCAGGCCTCCAACCAGCTCGCACGCGCATTGCGCGCGCGCGGCGTGGGCCGGGGCCAACTCGTCGGCCTCTGCCTGGACCGTGGCAGCGACATGTTCGTCGCGTTGCTGGGCATCCTGAAGGCCGGCGCCGCCTATGTGCCGCTCGACCCCGCGTTTCCGCAAGCCCGTCTCGACTACTACGCGCAGGACGCGAAGCTGAGCCTGCTGCTGACCCACACTTCCGTTGCCGCCGCTCCCGCGCAGTGGTGCGACGATGCGGCGCAACGCGTGTTCGCGCTCGACCGCGACACGCAGTGGCGCAGCGAAAGCACCGATGCGCTGCCGCCCGGCCCGCTCGACGCCGAGGCCGAGGACCCGGCCTATGTGATCTACACCTCCGGCTCGACCGGCCAGCCCAAGGGCGTGGTGGTGCCGCACCGCGCGGTCGCGAACCTCATGGAGACGATGCAGCGCGAGCCCGGCATCGGCCCTGAGGACCGCCTCGCGGCCGTGACCACGCTGTCGTTCGACATGGCGGTGCCCGAGGTGATGCTGCCGCTCGCGGCCGGCGCCGAGATCGTGATCGTGCAGCGCGAAACCGCGATGGACGGCAACCGCCTGCGCGCACTGCTCGAGGCCGAAGCCGTCACCATCCTGCAGGCCACGCCCGGCATGTGGCGGCTGCTGCTCGACGCCGAGTGGTCGGGCCCGCCGGGCTTTCGCGCCTGGACCGGCGCCGAACCCGTGCCGGCGGAACTCGCGCTCGACCTGCTCGACCGCTGCAGCGAACTGTGGACGCACTACGGCCCGACCGAGACCACCGTGTGGTCGTCGGTCTGGCGCATGCGGCGCGACGCGATCGCGGCCCGCGGCGTGTCGATCGGCCGGCCGATGGCGAACACCGGCATCTGGATCCTCGACGGCGCGCAGCAAATGCTGCCGATCGGCGTGCCCGGCGAAATCTGCATCGGCGGCATGGGCGTGACGCTCGGCTACCTCGACCGCCCGGAGCTCACGGCCGAACGCTTCGTGACCGTGTCGATCGGCGGCGTCGACACGCGGGTCTACCGCACCGGCGACCGCGGCCGCTGGCGCAACGACGGCCTGCTCGAGCACATGGGCCGTTTCGACTTCCAGGTGAAGGTGCGCGGCTACCGCATCGAACTCGGCGAGATCGAAGCCCGAAGCAACGAGGTGCCGGGCGTGGCCCGCAGCGTCGTCATCACCCGCGAAGACCAGCCCGGCGACGTGCGGCTGGTGGCCTACCTCGCGCTGACCCCGGGCGCGACGTTCGACCAGGACGCGTACGACCGCCACCTGCGCAGCCGGCTGCCCCAGTACATGCTGCCGCAGCACGTGGTCGCGCTCGACGCGCTGCCGCAGTTGCCCAACGGCAAGATCGACCGCAAGTCGCTGCCGGCACCGCAGGCGGTGCCGCGCGACACCAGCGCGCGCCTGCTGCCGCGCAACGCACGCGAGCAAACGGTGCTCACCACGATGGAACAGGTGCTGAGCCTGCCGGGCCTGGGCATCCGCGACGACTTCTTCGCGCTCGGCGGCCACTCGCTGCTGGCCGCGCGGCTCACCACGCTGCTGAGCCGTGCGTGCGGCCTCACGATCCCGCTGCGCACCCTGTTCGAGGCGCCGACGGCCGAGAAGCTGGCCACCGCCATCGACGAACTGGCCAGTGCCGGCACCGTCGCGGCGACGCCGATCGTGCACCGGCCGGGCCGCACCAGCGCACCGCTCACGCCGATGCAGGAGCGCATCCGCTTCGTCGAAGAACTGCACCCCGGGCGCTCCGTCTACAACGCGCCGTCGGCGCATCGGCTCGCCGGCCCGCTCGACCTGCCGAAATTCGAAGCCACCCTGCAGGAGATCGTGCGGCGCCAGCCGGCCTTGCGCACCCACATCGGCGTCGACCCGGCGAGCGGCGCGCCGGCGCAGTTGATCGCGCCCACCATCGCGTTCGAGCTGCCGGTGGTGGACCTGCGCCACATCCCGGCCGACCAGCGCGAGGCCGAACTGGCCGAACGCATGCAGGCACTGGCCGACGAGCCGATCGACATCCACCGCGCGCCGCTGTTCCATGCCGCGCTCTACCAGCTGGCGGACGACGACCACGCCTTCGTCTTCGTGCCGCACCACCTCGTCTGGGATGGCTGGTCGTTTGACATCCTGCAGGCCGAACTGGTCACGATCTACGGCGCGATGGTGCGCGGCGAGCCGCACGGCCTGCCCGAACTCTCGGTGGATCTGGGCGACTTCTCGCAGTGGTATTGCGACTGGCTGCAGCAACCCGCCTTCGAGCAGCAACTGCGCTACTGGAAGACGCGCTTCGCCAACGCACCGATGCCCCGCGCGCTCCACACCGACATGCCGCGCAAGGCCGGCATGAGCGGCCAGGGCGGCACGCAATGGATCTCGGTCGACGCCGCCCTGACCGAGCGCCTGCGGGCCGTGGCGCGCGACCACGGCGTGACGCTCAACATGCTGACCCTCGGCGTCTACGTCGCCATGATGGGTCGCGTGATCGAAGGCGACTCGATCGTGATCGCGATGCCGGTGCGTGGCCGCGAAGCGCCCGAGCTCGAACCGGTGATGGGCTTCTTCAACAACGTGCTGCCGCTGGCGTTCCAGGTCGACATGACGCTGCGCCTCGGTGACTTCATGCGCTATGTGAAGCAGGAACTGCTGTCGGTGATGAACCACCAGCAGGTGCCTTTCGAACGGCTGGTGTCGGAGCCCGAATTCGCTGCGCGCGCCAAGGGAACGGGCCTCTACCAGGCGCTGTTCTCGTTCCAGGACACGCGCGAGCGTCCGCGCGATTTCGGCAGCCTGCAGCACCGCCAGATGCATCTGCTGCAGCGTGGCGCGACCGACGACCTCGGCATCTGGCTGATGGACAAGCCGCACGGGCTCGAAGGCGCGGTGGTCTACAACGCCGACATCTACCGGCGCGAGACCGCCACCGCGTTCCGCGAGCGCTACCTCGAACTGCTGCAACAGGTCGCCGACCAGCCCGACGCCGTGCTGGAGACGCTCACGGCGCCCGGCAGCTCGACCGCTGCCGCCCTGCTGCAGCGCCTGGCGGACGGGCCGGCCCCGGTGGCTGCGCCTGCCGCTTCCGCCGCGGCGGCCGTCGCAGCCACGCCCGCCGCATCCGCGGCTTCCACGATGTCCCCGCTGCTGCTGCCCGAACAGGCGCAGCTCGCGCAGATCTGGGCCAGCTCGCTCAGCATCGACGTGAACGACATCCGCGCCAGCGACAACTTCTTCGACCTGGGCGGCGACTCGCTGCTGGCGATGCGGATCATCCAGCAGGCCGAGCAGGTCATGGGCTTTCGCGTCGAGCCGCGTCGCTATGTGTTCGAGAACCTGGGCCAGCTCGCGGTGGCCGAAGCCGGCATCAAGGTGGATCCCACCGCCATGCCGCCGGTCGCCGAAGCAGCACCCGTCAAGCGCGGCCTGCTCGGGCGCGTGCTCGGCTGGGGACGCAAGGACTGAAGAACGCCATGTCGATCACGGCACTTCCCTCGGCCCTGTCCTGTGCGCTCTGGCGCGTGGACCTCGATGCTGCGCCGGCACCGGACGCACTGCGCGGCCTGTCGGCCGACGAGAGCGAACGCGCCCGCCGCTTCGTGTTCGCGCGCGACCGCAGCCGCTACCTCGCGGCGCACGTGGCGCTGCGCCAGACCCTGGCCGGGCCGGCGCGGCGCCATGCGGCACAGCTGCGCTTCGCCGCGGGGCGCTTCGGCAAGCCCTTGCTGGCAGACACCCAGGGCCTGCACTTCAACCTCAGCCACAGCCAGGGCGTCGGCATGATCGCGCTCAGCGCGCAGGCCGAGATCGGCGTCGACGTCGAACTGGTGCGACCGATGAACGACGCCGATGCGCTGGCGGCCAACTATTTCGACACGGACGAGCGCGACGCGCTGGCGGCCATCGCGCCCGGCCCGGCGCACGATCTCGCGTTCTTCCGCTGCTGGACCCGCAAGGAAGCCTGCCTGAAGGCAGCGGGCGTCGGCCTCGGGCTGGACACGCGCAGCTTCCACGTCGGCATCGGTGCGGAGCCCTGCAACGTCACGCTCCGGCTGGACGACGGCCCGCTCGACATGGCGCTGGTTTCGACCAGCGACGGCCAGGGCGCCGTGGCCGCGCTGGCCAAGGTCATGACGACGCAGCCGGACGCCGAAGCGGAATGCGAGGCCTGCGCATGACGCCGCTGCTGTTCGGCCCCGCGTCGCGCCAGCTGTTCGGCCTGTTCCACCCGAGCGAGCGCGAAGGCAGCACGGCGGTGCTGATTTGCGGGCCGTTCGGCCAGGAGTCGATCCGTGCGCACCGCCTCATGCGGGTGCTGGCCGACCGTCTGGCGCGCGCAGGCGTCGCCGTGCTGCGCTTCGACTACTACGGCTGCGGCGACTCGCCCGGCGACGATGACGAGGGTGAACTCGAAGGCTGGCGGCGCGATGTCGGCGTGGCGCACGACGAACTCAAACGCCTGAGCGGCGCGACGCATGTGGTCTGGCTCGGCGCGCGGCTCGGTGCGAGCATTGCCGTGCTCGCCGCGCGCAGTGGCCGCTCCGACCCGGCCCGCCTGCTGCTCTGGGATCCGGTGATCGACGGCGCCCACTACCTGTCGCACCTGCGAGAAAAGCATGTCGACGCGCTGGAGCGTTCCTTCGTCATGCCGAACCCGGCCTGGCGGCGCCAGTTGACACGGCAGCCCGAACACATCGTGCAGGAGCTGATCGGCTACGCGCTGTCGCCGGCGCTGTACGGCCAGCTGCGCGCACTCGACGCGGCCGCACTGCCGCTGACCGCCCTCTACGAGACGACCGTGCTGGCCGATGCGGACGACGCATCGGCACGACACTGGGCCGACCTGCAGCTCGCGCGCAACCTGCCGGTGCGACTGCTGCCTTTCAAGCATCCGATGGCCTGGACGTCGGACCCGCACCCCAACAATGCGATGGTGCCGGCAGAAGCATTGCAACGCCTGCTGGCGGAGATTGGCCACTGATATGAAGGAAACCCCCGTCCTGTTCGGCCCCGACCGCTCCCTTGTCGGCGTGGTCAGCACGCCCATGGAAGAGGGCAAGCTGGCGCCCGTCGCCTGCCTGATGCTCAACATGGGCGCCAACTACCGGGTGGGCCCGCACCGCATCAATGTCAAGCTGGCGCGCCAGATGGCCCACCAGGGCGTGAGCAGCATCCGCTTCGACCTGGCCGGGCTCGGCGACAGCGGGCCGCCGAGCGGGTCGAACCATTTCATGACGCAGGTGGTGCTCGACGTGCAGGCGGCGATGAACCTGGTCGAAACCATGCTCGGCATCCGCCGCTTCATCGTGATCGGGCTCTGCTCGGGTGCGGCCAACGGCATGGCCACGGCCATGGTGGACCCGCGCATCGTCGGACTGCTCATGTTCGACGCGTATTCCTTCCCGAACCGCCGCTCCCGGCTGGAACTGTCCATGCTGCGCGCCCTCGCGATCCCCACCAATCCGGCCGTCATCGGCAAGACCTTGCGCTGGCTGCAGCGCAAGTTCTCGGCCAAGGCCGCAGCGGCGGCAGCACCTGCCGACTTCCTGGAACCGGTGTCGCGCGCAGTGATCGAGGAGACCTTCCATCGCTCGATGACGCAACTGGTCGGACGCGGCGTGGCGATGTTCTTCCTCTACACCGGCACCCAGCACGTGCGCGATCGCAACCGCGATCAGCTGGGCCGCTTCGCCAACGAGGCCTATGCACGCCAGATCGAGTACCGGTTCATCGGGGAAATCGATCACAGCCTCACTTCGCTCGCTTCGCAAGCCACGTTCATTTC
>SEGN01000641.1 GCA_004211245.1 Variovorax sp. | reverse complement strand
GCGCCGATCCAGCGCGTACACCCGGCCGCCGATGCGCACCGGGCCGGGCTACGATCGGGCGGCCATCAGGCCTCCCGAGTCCCAAGAGACAAATGATCGACCGCAAGACCCATCTCGACACCCTCGCCATCACCTTGCTCATTGCCTGCTGCGCGTTCTGGGGCCTGCAGCAGATCCTCATCAAGACCACGGTCGCCGAAGTTCCGCCGCTCTGGCAGGCCAGCATCCGCATGGCCGGGGCGGTGGCACTGCTGTGGCTGTGGTGCATGTGGCGCGGTGTCCCGCTGTTTCAACGCGACGGCACCCTGCCGGGCGGCCTGCTGGCCGGCGCGCTGTTCGCAGCAGAGTTCTGCTGCATCTACCTCGGGCTGCAGAACACCACGGCATCGCGCCTCACCGTGTTCCTCTACACCTCACCGTTCTGGGTGGCGCTGTTCCTGCCACGCTGGGTGCCGGCGGAACGGCTGCGCGGGTTGCAATGGGCGGGTCTGGCGCTCGCCTTCGGCGGCGTGGTGCTGGCCTTCAGCGAGAGTTTCGGCCATTCGAGCCCGACGCAATTGCGCGGCGATGTGCTGGCACTGGCCGCGGGGATGTTCTGGGGACTGACCACGCTCACGCTGCGTGCCACGAAGCTCGCCACGGCGAGCGCGGAGAAGACGCTCTTCTACCAGGTGGCGCTGACGGCGGCCGTCTGCCCGTTCCTGTCACTCGCATTGGGTGAGCGCTGGGGCCTCGCGTACTCGGCCTGGGCGTGGACGTCGATCGGCCTGCAAACCGTGATCGGCGCGTTCGCGAGCTACCTGACCTGGATGTGGCTGTTGCGGCACTACCCGGCGACGAAGATGTCGTCTTTCACTTTCCTGACCCCGCTGTTCGCGCTGGTGTTCGGTGTGGCGCTGCTCGCCGAGCCGCTCACGCCGCAACTGGTGCTGGCACTGGCGGGCGTGGGGCTCGGAATTCTGCTGGTGAACCGAAGGAGGGCTTAGCCGCCCTTCTTGGGGCGCTTGCCCGGGTTCTTCTTGCTGCGGGTGGCGGTGCCGCGTTCGAGGCTGCGCTTCTGGCCGACGCCCATCTTGGGCAGGTTGTAGCCCGGTGCGGGCGTGGGCTTGGGCGAGGCGAGGCGGTCGGCCTCGGTTCTGATCTTGGTGGGCATGAGGGGCTCCGGTAAAAAAATGTCCGGGCGTAATTAGGCCACAGCGGCCAAAAGCCTCGGACGGGGCGCGACATACT
>SEGN01000182.1 GCA_004211245.1 Variovorax sp. | reverse complement strand
TCGATGTAGGTGTCGATCAGCCCCATCTTCACCAGCGCCCAGCTGATGATCGAGAACTGCGAGTCGTAGATCCACCAGAACGCGATGGCCGACAGCGCCGTCGGCACGATGTAGGGCAGCAGGATCACCGCCCGGAAGAAGGTCTTGAAGCGGATGTTCTTGTTCAGAAGGATCGCCAGCCACAAGCCCAGGAAGAACTTGAACACGCTCGCCACCGCGGTGTAGAAGAGCGTGTTGAAAAGCGCGAGCCGCGTGACGGCGTCGCCCCACAGGTACTCGTAGTTCTCGAGACCGATCCACTGGCCCGGGCGGCCCACCTTGGCATCGGTGAAACCGAGCCAGGTGCCCAGCCCCAGTGGATAGGTCAGGAACAAAAGCAGCAGCACCGCCGCCGGCAGCATGAACATGAAGCCCAGCGCATTCCTGCTGTTCTGCATCCTCTGGACAAAGTTCATGGGGCGGGCCGCGCTTTCGATCGATCAGAGCTTGTAGTAACGCTCGGCGCGCTTCTGTGCGCGTTCGGCGGCTTCCTTCGGCGTCTTCGCGCCGCTCGCGGCTTCGGCCACCATGTTCGGGATGATGAAGTCGGCCGCCGCACCCGCCGAGGCGTAACCCAGCTTGCCGTCGTAGCCGCCCGGGCGCAGGTTCTTGACCGAATCGCGGTAGGGCAGGTTCTTCGGGTCCGAACTCCAGATCGTGTTGGCCTCGTAGGCACGCAGCGGCTGCGCGACGTAGCCGCCACCGCCCTGCAGCCAGGGGTCGAACTGCTCCTTCTCCATCATGAAGCGCAGGAACTCCTTGGACGCCTGCGGGAACTTGGTGTACTTCATGACCATCTGGTTGAAGAACAGGTGCGACTCCGTCGGCACGCCGACCGGGCCAATCGGGAACACGGCATGGTTGATGTCGGCCGCCATCTCCTTGACCTTCGGATCCGGCGAGTTCTTCGCGGCGTAGTAGATCGAGATGCCGTTGTTGGTGACGCTGATCTGGCCGTCCAGGAAGGCCTTGTTGTTGTTCGGGTCGAGCCACGACAGCGTGCCGGGGATGAAATTGGCGTACAGCTCCTTGGCGTATTCCAGCGCCTTCAGCGTCTCGGGGCTGTCGATCACGACCTTGTTGGACTTGTCGACCAGCTTGCCGCCGTGCGACCACACCAGCCAGTTGCACCAGGTGCTGTCGCCGGTCGCGTTGCCCAGCGCCATGCCGCCGGGCGTGCCCTTTTCCTTCAGCGCCTTGTACAGCTTGAGGAACTCGTCGGTGGTCTTCGGGAAGGTCGCGAAGCCCGCGGCCTTGACCATGCTCTCGCGGTAGACGATGAGCGAGCCCGACGCACCCAGCGGCAGCCCGAGCCACCGCTTGCCGTCGGGCCGCATGAAGGCCTCGCCCGCCGGGTACCAGCCGCCGTACTTCTTGCCGAGGTACTCGGCCAGGTCGGTCACGTCGAGCAGCTTGTCGGGGTAGAGGTTCGCGTCGTCGTTGGTCGACAGGATGATGTCGGGGCCGGCACCGGTGTTGGCCGCCACCGCCGCCTTGGGCCGCACGTCTTCCCAGCCTTCGTTGTCGACGCGCACCTCGACCCCGGTGGTCTCGGTGAATTTCTTGACGTTGGCCATGTAGGCGTCGATGTCGCCCTGCACGAAACGGCTCCAGCGCAGCACGCGGAGCTTGGCGCCCTTCTCGGGCTTGAAGGTCATGTTCTGCGCCTGCGCGAGCGGCGAGAAGATCAGGCCGCCCACGCCGAGCGAGGCGGCCGCGGCTGCACCGGCCGAGCCCTTGAGGATCTTGCGGCGGTTGTTGAAGTCACTCATCCATGTCTCCTGTGTTGTTTGAACGGGGGAACAGTGAAGCTCAAGCCACCAGCCGTTCGCCGGTGCCTGCGTCGAAAAGATGGGCGCGCTGCAGGTCGGGCTGCAGGTGGATCGTCGTGCCGGGCGCGAAGTCGTGGCGCTCGCGGAACACGGCGGAGAGCTCGGCACCTTCGTGGCGGCACGCGACGAAGGTGTCCATGCCGGTGGGCTCCATGACGGCGACCCGGGCCGCGATGCCGCCGGCATCGGCCAGCATCAGGTGTTCCGGCCGCGTGCCGTAGACGACCGGCTGGCCGTCCGTGCCGCCCGCGCGCAGCGGCGCATCGAGCAGCGTGCCGTCGGCGAGTTCGACGCGCGCCGCACCGCCGGCCATGCGCAGCGTGCCGGGCAGGAAGTTCATCGCGGGCGAACCGATGAAGCCGGCCACGAACTGGTTGGCCGGATGGTCGTAGAGCTCGAGCGGGTTGCCGGTCTGCTCGATGCGGCCGTCTCGCATCACCACGATCTTGTCGCCCATGGTCATGGCCTCGATCTGGTCGTGCGTGACGTAGATCGAGGTGGTCTTCAGGCGCTGGTGCAGTTCCTTGATCTCGCTGCGCATCGCCACGCGCAGCTTGGCGTCGAGGTTCGACAGCGGCTCGTCGAACAGGAAGACCTGCGGGTCGCGCACGATGGCCCGTCCCATGGCCACGCGTTGCCGCTGGCCACCCGACAGCTGGCGCGGATAGCGGTCGAGCAGCGGCACCAGGGCCAGGATCTCGGCCGCGCGCTTCACCTTGGATTCGACCGTCGCCTTGTCGGTCTTGGCCAGTTCCAGCGAGAACGCCATGTTGTCGCGCACCGTCATGTGCGGGTACAGCGCGTAATTCTGGAACACCATCGCGATGTCGCGCTCCTTCGGCGGGAGGTCGTTCACGAGCCGGTCGCCGATGCGGATCTCACCGCCGTTGATCTGCTCGAGCCCCGCGATCATGCGCAGCAGCGTCGACTTGCCGCAGCCCGAGGGCCCGACCAGCACGGTGAACGATCCGTCGGGGATGTCGATGTCCACGCCATGCAGGATGGGAACAGCGCCGAAATTCTTCTTGACCGCCTGGATCGTGACACTGGCCATGCAGAGGATGTCCTGAAAGTTGTCGCAGCCGCGGAGTATTCGCGCAGCCGCATGACAGCGCTATCAGGGCAAACCGGTACGCATTAACCCCCGGATATTTGTATGATGACCCGATAACTGTGCTCCATTCCTCCGCTGCGACACCGCAAAATCTCCGTCTCGTGGTCGACCGCCTGTCCGACCGGTTGGCAGCTCGTCTGGCGGAGCAGATCCGCACCGGCGCCCTCGGCCCCGGCGACGCCGAGCGCGCAACCCGCGCCCAGATCGCCGCGCTGCGCCGCACGCTCAAGGCGATCGACGTGGCGGCTGCGGCCGGCCACGACGGCGTGGCCGAGGACCTGGCCTTTCACCGCGTGATCGGCGAGGCCACCGGCAACCCGCAGTTCCGTCAGTTGCTCGGCTTCCTCGAACAGTACCTGCGCGAAGGCATGCGCATCACGCGCGGCAACGAGGCGCGGCGCATCGACTTCATGACCGCCGTGCAGACCGAGCACCGCGCCATCTTCGAGGCCATTGCAGCGCGCGACCCGGTCGCCGCGCGGCACCACGCCACCGAACACCTGATCCGCGGCGAGCAGCGGCTGGTCGAGGGCGGCATCATCCACGGCCAGCGGCGCAGGGCCGCCGCGAGTGCCCCCAGACCATCAAAGAAGGAAACCCCATGAAACTCATGATCACCGGTGGCGGCGGATTCGTCGGCGCGCGCCTGGCGCGCACCCTGCTCGCGCGCGGTACGCTGGCCGGCCAGCCGATCGAACGGGTGGTGCTGACGGACATCGCGCCGCCGCCGGCCGACCTGGTGGCCGACCCGCGCGTCGAGGCCCGCACCGGCCCGCTGCTCACGCAGACCGAGGCGCTGCGCACCGAGGCCTTCGACGGCATCTTCCATCTCGCCTCGGCCGTCTCGGGCGAGTGCGAGGCCGACTTCGATCTCGGCCTGCGCAGCAACCTCGACAGCACGCGCGCGCTGCTCGACGCGATCCGCGCCAACGTCAACGCGGGCGGCAAGGTGCCGCGGCTCGTGTTCTCCAGCTCGGTCGCCGTGTTCGGGCCGGACCCGGCCGTGCCGCTGCCCGCACTGGTGGCCGACGACACGCTGCCCGCACCGCAAACCTCCTACGGCACGCAGAAGCTCATTTGCGAGCACCTCATCGCCGACTACACGCGCAAGGGCTATGTCGACGGGCGCGCCGCGCGCCTGATGACCGTGACGGTGCGCCCCGGCAAACCGAACGGCGCCGCCTCGTCCTTCTTCAGCGGCATCATCCGCGAGCCGCTGGCGGGCGTGGAATCGGTCTGCCCGGTGTCGGCCGACGTGTCGCATCCGATGTCGTCGCCGAGCCGCACCATCGACGGGCTGATCGCGGTCTACGAAGCCACGCGCGAGCAGTTCTGCGGCCGCACCGCGCTCAACCTGCCGGCCCTCAACGTGCGGGTGGGCGACATGCTCGACGCGCTCGAAGAAGTGGCCGGCCCCAAGGTGCGCGCGCTGGTGCGCTTCGAGCGCGACGAGCGCATTGCCGGCATCGTGGCCAATTGGCCCGCGGGCGCGTCGGCCGAACGGGCGCGCCGGCTCGGCCTGCTGCCGCACGAGAATTTCGCGGACATCATCCGCCAGTACATCGAAGACTGTTCCGCCTTGCCGAATGCCGATCAAACCCTGAAGGGAATGCAGAAATGAAGAACAAGAACCCCACGCCCAAATCGGCGCCGAAGACGCCGCGCAAGAAGGCAATGACGCTGCGTTCGCAGGCCTGGTTCGACAACCCCGACAACGCCGACATGACCGCGCTCTACCTGGAGCGCACGATGAATTTCGGCCTCGGCTTCGACGAGCTGCAGTCCGGCCGCCCGATCATCGGCATCGCGCAGACCGGCTCCGACATCGCACCCTGCAACCGCCACCACATCGTGCTGGCCGAGCGCACCAGGGAAGGCATCCGCGACGCCGGCGGCATCGCCTTCGAGTTCCCGATCCACCCGATCCAGGAAACCTGCAAGCGCCCGACCGCCTCGCTCGACCGCAACCTGCAATACCTGTCGCTGGTCGAGGTGCTGTATGGCTACCCGATCGACGGCGTGGTGCTCACCACCGGTTGCGACAAGACCACGCCGGCGCAGATCATGGCCGCGGCCACGGTCGACATCCCGGCCATCGCCCTCAATTCGGGCCCGATGCTGAACGGCTGGTACAACGGCGAGCGCACCGGCTCCGGCACCATCGTCTGGAAGGCGCGCGAACTGATGGCGGCAGGCAAGATCGGCTACGAAGGCTTCCTGAAGCTGGTCGCATCGTCGGCCCCCTCCACGGGCCACTGCAACACGATGGGCACGGCCTCCACGATGAACTCGCTGGCCGAGGCGCTTGGCCTCACGCTGCCGGGCAGCGCGGCGATCCCGGCGCCGTACCGCGACCGCCAGGAGATGGCCTACATGACCGGCAAGCGCATCGTCGAGATGGTGCGCGAGAACCTCAAGCCCTCCGACATCCTCACGCGCGCCGCGTTCGAGAACGCGATCGTCGTCAACTCCGCCATTGGCGGCTCGACCAACGCGCCGGTGCACCTGAACGCGATCGCGCGCCACATCGGCGTGCCGCTGACCACGGCCGACTGGGAAAAGCACGGCTACAAGATCCCGCTGCTCGTCAACCTGCAGCCGGCCGGCGAATTCCTGGGCGAGGACTACTACCGCGCCGGCGGGGTGCCGGCCGTGGTGGCCGAACTCATCGCCCGCGGCAAGATCCAGCCCGCGCTCACCGCCAACGGCAAGACCCTCGTGGAGAACTGCGAAGGCCGCTTCACCAGCGATCCGAAGGTGATCTGGCCCTATGCCAAGCCGATGAAGAAGAACGCCGGCTTCCTCAACATGACGGGCAACCTGTTCGACTCCGCGATCATGAAGACCAGCGTGATCACGCCCGAGTTCCAGGAGCGCTACCTGAACGACCCGAAGGACCCGATGGCCTTCGAGGGCACCGCCGTGGTGTTCGACGGGCCGGAGGACTACCACCACCGCATCGACGATCCCAAGATGAAGATCGACGCGCACAGCGTGCTGTTCATGCGCGGCGTCGGCCCCGTCGGCTACCCCGGCGCGGCCGAGGTGGTGAACATGCGCGCACCGAGCTACCTGCTGAAGAAGGGCATCACCGCCCTGCCCTGCATCGGCGACGGCCGGCAGTCGGGCACCTCCGGCTCGCCCTCGATCCTCAACGCCTCGCCCGAAGCGGCCACCGGCGGCAACCTCGCGCTGGTCGCGACCGGCGACCGCATTCGCATCGACCTGAAGAAGCGCACGGCCAACATGCTGGTGAGCGACGAGGAACTCGCAAGGCGCCGCGCGAAGCTCGACGCGGCCGGCGGCTACCCCTACCCGCCGAGCCAGACACCCTGGCAGGAAATCCAGCGCGGCGTCGTCGACGAGCTGTCCGAGGGGATGGTGCTCAAGCCCGCGGTCAAGTACCAGAAGATCCACGCGACCTTCGGCATCCCGCGCGACAACCACTGAGGCCTAGGCCACCTTCTTCCGGCCGAAGATGACGTAGTGCCGATGGAACATGTGCCGGAACGGGTACATCTTCCATTTCAGCTCGGCGGGCAGCCGCGTGTTGCGCCGCCGCAGGTAGAGGTACTGCACCGCATAGGCGATGACGGCCAGCGGCAGCAGGACCAGGTCCTTCCGGTACAGGGACGTGTACTGGATGTCCTCGATCTCGACGCCGTGGGTGCGCAGCAGGCGCACCAGTTCGTTGATGGGGACGTTCTCCGTCATCAGTTCGTCGTCTTCGAACACGGCGTCGAAGATGCGGTACCTGGCCATGAACAGGTAAGAGAGACGGTCCCGGAGCGTGGCCTGGTTGTCGTTGGTGAGGACGAAGGTGCCGCCCGGCTTGAGCACGCCCGTGCAGTTCTTGATGAACCGCAGCGTGTTGCTGAACATCATCACGCCGCTGATCGACGTCACCAGGTCGAACTGCTGCCCCGGTGGAAACGGAAAGTCCTCGGTGAGGTCCATCTCGAACAGCCGGGCCTCGGCATGGGGCGCCGGCCTGGCGATATCGCCGCCCCACAGCTGCGCACGGGGAAACAGCTGGCGCAGGCAGTCGAGGAAATGGCCGCTGCCGCACGGCAGGTCCACCGCAGAGAAAGCTTCGTCTGGCGCATAGCGGTTGTAAAGCCGGGTCAGCACGAGTTCGTTGACGCCGACCTGTGTTTCGCCCCGCGCGACATTCAGCCCCGCCGGCAAGGCTCTGGACGTCATGGCGGCTCTGTTTCGAGTTGCGTCACGACCGTCTGCAGCTGCGTGGAAAAGGCCTTCAACTGCTGCAGGTCGAGCGAATACGACAGGGTGGTCGCGCCGACCAGCATCAGCACCAGCGTCTTGCCGGGCGCGCCGCGCATCACCGCCATGGCGCTCGCGTCGACCGGCCGCAGCGTGATCGTGCCGTCGCTCACGAAGTGCTGCGGCAGCTTGCGGATGTGGCCCGAGGCGATCGACACCTTGGACAGCAAGTGCACCAGCTTGCCGATCTCGGCGACGGGCGCCTCGAGCGGCAACGGGCCTTCGAGCGTGTCGAACGAAATATGGAAGGTCAGGCCATCGTCGTGCAGCGATGCATTGCTCACGCCGGTATAGGTACGGGTGTCCATGCGGCGTAGTGTCTCAGCTTCGGGGCGTCAGTGGTCGCGGCGCGGCTTGGGCTTGAGGGCGGCCAGTGCGCCCGCCAGGCCTTCGTCGTCGTGGTCGGTCGGCGCGAGCGACCAGTGCGCCATGGCCGCCTCGGCCTCGCGCGCGCGCACCTCGTCGATGCGGCGGGCGGTGAGCTGGGCGGACATTTCGAGCTTCTTGAGGTCGCGCTGCGTGAGCGAATCGTTCTCCGCAAAGCTGAAGCAGCACAGCGTGCCGTAGACCCGCCCGTCGTTCAGCACCACCGGCACGCTGAGGTAGCTGCCGATCGGGAACGGCAGCTTGGGCAGCTCCTGCGTGGCCGGGTGCGTGGCGAAGTTCTTGACCATCTGCGGCAGACGGCCGTCGACCACGCGCTGGCAGAAGGTGTACTCGAGCGGGTGCGACTGGCCTTCCTCGAACACGCGTTTGTCGGCATCGGCCTCGACGCGGCGGAACACGCGCCGGCCGTCGACGAATTCGGAGACGAACACCACGTCCATCGCGAGTTTCTCGCGCAACAGCGCCAGCACCTCGGAAACGGCGCCGCTGATCAGCGCGTCCCCGCCTTCGGCCGTGGCGACGAGCAGTTCCGAAACCCGGACCTCGAAGGCGTCGGGCGCGTAGTCTGAAGATGAGAGTGAATACATGGCAATTCCCATAGTGATGATCACACCTTGCACAGGCTGCGATCCACGGATGTAGGCGGGTTTCGCCTCCCAGTTGTCCGTCTGCGCTTGCGCGGGCATGGCACTTGCGGGGGTGTTGGCCTACGAGAAGTCCGGCAGGCCGTCCGTGGCGGCGGTGGCCGCCATGACGCACAGTCCTGCTCTTTGCCCGGAGCGCGTTGATGTCAGACCCCCAATCTTCCTTTTCGATCGAAGAAGGCGCACCGCACCCGCTCGGCGCCACCTACACCGGCGGTGGTGTCAATTTCGCGGTGTTCTCGGCCCATGCCACGCAGGTGCAGGTGTGCATCTTCGACGAGGCCGGCACCACGCAGATCGGCTGCGTGACCCTGCCCGAATACACCGACGAGGTCTGGCACGGCTTCGTGCCGGGCCTGCAACCCGGCACGCGCTACGGCCTGCGGGTGCACGGCCCCTACGAGCCTGAGAAAGGTCACCGTTTCAACCACCACAAGCTGCTGCTCGACCCGTACGCCAAGGCGCACATGGGCGAGCTCAAGTGGGGCCCGGAGCTGTTCGGCTACACGGTCGGCCACCCGGACGCCGACCTGAGCTTCGACGAGCGCGACAGCGCACCCTTCATGCCCAAGTGCGTGGTGGTGGACTCGCGCTTCCAGTGGACGCAGACCGACGCGGTGCGCGTGCCCTGGAACCAGACCGTGTTCTACGAAACCCACGTGCGCGGCTTCACCATGAAGCATCCGGCCGTGCCCGAGCACTTCCGCGGCACCTTCGCCGGGCTGGCGCTGGACGAGGTGATCAAGCCGATTCGCGAACTCGGCGTGACCAGCGTCGAGCTGCTGCCGATCCAGATGTTCCTGAACCAGCCGTTCCTCACCGACAAGGGCCTGAC
>SEGN01000640.1 GCA_004211245.1 Variovorax sp. | reverse complement strand
CCAGATGGACGCCATGCCGGCGCTGGAACTCATCTGCTGCATGGGCGCCGGCTACGAGATGGTCGACGTCGAGGCGGCCCGGGCGCGCGGCATCGCGCTGGCCAACGGGCAGGGCACCAACGACGACTGCGTGGCCGACCATGCCTTCGGTCTCGTGATCGCGTCGGTGCGCGGCTTCCGTACGCTCGACCACCTCTGCCGCGAGGGCGTTTGGCGCCTGGCGATCCCGCAGCCGCCCAACGTGTCGGGCAAGCGCCTCGGCATCCTGGGCATGGGCACCATCGGCCAGAAGATCGCGAAGCGGGCGGGCGGCTTCGACATGGAAATTGGCTATCACAACCGAAGCGCCAAAGCGGACTCGCCGCACCGTTACTTCGACAACCTGAAGGCATTGGCCGAATGGTGCGACGTGCTGGTCTGCGCCGCACCGGGCGGCCCTTCGACGAAGCACATCGTCGATGCCGCGGTGCTGGACGCGCTCGGGCCGCAGGGCTTCCTGGTCAACATCGGCCGCGGCAGCGTGGTCGACACCGACGCGCTGGCCGAAGCGCTGCGCAGCGGCCGCATCGCGGGCGCCGGGCTGGACGTGTACGAGAGCGAGCCGAAGCGCCCGGAGCAACTCGTCGGCATCGACAACCTCATCCTCACACCGCATCTGGCCGGCTGGTCGCCGGAGGCGACGGAGGCGTCCTTCGTGCGGTTTCTCGCCAACGCCGAGGGCCACTTCTCGGGTCGCGGTGTCGTCACGCCGATCTGAGGGCTGGCGCCTCCATGCCGAAAGAACATAATCGGCCGCCATGGAAACCAAGTGGCTCGAAGACTTCGTCAGCCTGGCTGAGACCCGCAGCTTCAGCCGCTCCGCCCAGCTCCGGCACGTGACGCAGCCGGCCTTCTCGCGCCGCATCCAGGCGCTCGAAGGCTGGGCCGGCACCGACCTGGTCGATCGCACGTCCTACCCCACCCGGCTCACACCGGCCGGCCAGACGCTGTACGGGCAGGCGCTCGAAGTGCTGCAGGGCCTGCAGAGCACCCGCGCGATGCTGCGCGGCCACGCGGCGGCGGGGCAGGACGTGATCGAGTTCGCCGTGCCGCACACGCTGGCTTTCACCTTCTTCCCGGCCTGGGTCACCATGCTGCGGGAGCGCTTCGGGCCGATGAAGAGCCGGCTCATCGCCCTCAACGTGCACGACGCAGTGTTGCGGCTGGTGGAGGGGAGTTGCGATCTGCTGATCGC
>SEGN01000181.1 GCA_004211245.1 Variovorax sp. | reverse complement strand
AGCGTCTTGAGCATGTCGGCGCGGCCCATGAGCTCGGCGATCGGCTTGCCGGTCTTCACGATGATCTGCTCGATCAGCGGGTAGGTTTCGGGGTGCACGCCGGTCACGTCGAGCGGATCCGTGCCGCCGCGGATGCGCAGGAAGCCGGCGCTCTGCTCGAAGGCCTTGGGGCCGAAACCCGTCACGTCGAGAAGCTGCTTGCGCGTGGCGAACGCGCCGTTGGCTTCGCGCCAGCGCACCACGGCCTTGGCCACGCTGCCCGACAGTCCCGACACGCGGCTGAGCAGTGGCACGCTGGCGGTGTTGAGGTCCACGCCCACCGAGTTCACGCAATCCTCGACCACCGCCTGCAGCGTGCGCGCGAGCTCGCTCTGGTTCACGTCGTGCTGGTACTGGCCGACCCCGATGCTCTTGGGGTCGATCTTCACGAGCTCGGCCAGCGGGTCCTGCAGCCGGCGAGCGATGGAGGCAGCGCCACGCAGGCTCACGTCCACGTCCGGCATTTCCTGGCTGGCGAACTCGCTCGCGGAGTAGACCGAGGCGCCCGCCTCGCTCACCACCACCTTGTCGATCTTCATCTCGGGCGCGCCGGCCTGCGCGGCCATCTTGCCGATGAGCTTGATGAGGTCGCCGGCCAGCTTGTCGGTCTCGCGGCTGGCGGTGCCGTTGCCGATCGCGATCAGGTTCACGCCGTGCTTGGCGCAGAGCTTGCCCAGGGTGTGCAGCGAGCCTTCCCAGTCCTTGCGCGGTTCGTGCGGGAACACGGTGGCCGTCTCGACCAGCTTCCCGGTGGCGTCGACCACGGCCACCTTCACGCCGGTGCGGATGCCCGGGTCCAGGCCGAGCACGACGCGCGGGCCGGCCGGTGCGGCCAGCAGCAGGTCGCGCAGGTTGTCTGCGAACACCTTGATCGCGACCTTCTCGGCCTCCTCGCGCAGGCGGGTGAACAGGTCGCGCTCGGTGGACAGGCTCAGCTTCACGCGCCAGGTCCAGGCCACGCACTTGCGGATCAGGTCATCGGCCTTGCGCGCCGAATGGCTCCAGCCGAGGTGCAGCGCGATCCTGCCCTCGGCGATGCTCGGCTTGCCCGGCTCGGGCTCGACCGGCAACGCCAGCTTGGCATCGAGGATCTCCAGCGTGCGGCCGCGGAACACGGCCAGTGCGCGGTGCGAGGGCACGCGGCCGATCGGCTCGTCGTAGTCGAAGTAGTCGCGGAATTTGGAGACCTCGGCGTTGTTCTGGTCCTTGCCGGCCATCAGCGTCGACTTGAACAGGCCTTCGTTCCAGAGCCACTCGCGCAGGCGCTGCACCAGCACCGCGTCTTCGGCCCAGCGCTCCGACAGGATGTCGCGCACGCCGTCGAGCACCGCCGGCACGGTGGAGAAGTCCGGGCCGGGCTTGCCATCGTCCAGCGTGGTCGCAGGCTTCAGGAAGGCTTGCGCTTCGACGGCCGGGTCGAGCGACGGGTCGGCGAACAGCCTGTCGGCGAGCGGCTCGATGCCGAACTCGCGTGCAATCTGTCCCTTGGTGCGGCGCTTCTGCTTGAACGGCAGGTAGAGGTCCTCCAGCTCCTGCTTGGTCGGCGCGAAGTCGATCGCGGCCCGCAATTCCGGTGTGAGCTTGCCCTGCTCGTCGATGGCCTTCAGCACCGCGGCGCGGCGGTCTTCGAGTTCGCGCAGGTACGCGAGGCGTGCTTCGAGCTCGCGCAGCTGGATGTCGTCGAGGCCGTCGGTGGCCTCCTTGCGATAGCGGGCAATGAACGGAACCGTGGCGCCGCCGTCGAGCAAGTCGATGGCAGCCTTCACCTGGTGCTCGCCGACCTTGATCTCGGCTGCGAGCTGGCGAATGATCTTCTGCATGTCTGGGGCGTGTCCCTGGTCGCGCACCGCGAGCGCGGCGCGGATAAAGCGCGGGAGTTTGCCACAGGGACGCCGGGCTGCAGATGCCGGTTCAACTAAGCTGCGTCCATGACACCCGCGCCCCGCTTTCCGCTTCGCAGGCTGTTGCGGGCGGTGTCGACCGCACTGCTGGTGCCGGTGTTGTTGTTCGAGGAGTGGGGCTGGGCGCCGCTTGCCGCGCTGGTGGCGCGGCTGGGGCGCCTGCCCCTCTGGGCCCGGGTTGAACGCCGGGTGAGCAGCCTGCCGCCGTGGGGCGCAGTGCTGGTGTTCTTCACGCCGGTGATTGCGCTGTTTCCGGTCAAACTGCTCGCGCTCTACCTGTTCGGCCGCGGCCATTACACGATGGGGCTGGTGCTGCTGATCGGCGCCAAGCTCGCCGGCACCGCGCTGGTGGCGCGGCTGTTCCAGCTCACGTTGCCGGCGTTGCTGCAGATTCCGTGGTTCGCGCGCTGGTACCCGCGCTGGAAGGCCTGGAAGGATCGCGTGCTGACGGCCGTGCGGCAGAGTGCCCCCTGGCAGACCGTGCGCGCCCTCAAGGCGCGCGCACGACGCCGGTGGCGTCTGCTGTCGCGTCGCGCATGAATTCTATCCGGATGATATTGCCTCAAAGAGTTTTGCCCGGGTAGAATTTGGGAATGACGACGGACACGCCACCCCCCACCACCCTCACGGCCTTCGCCGACTTCAAGCGCATTGCCGCGGGATCGCCGGCCGAGGTGGCCGCCGAACTGCGCCGCCGCGCCGACACCGAACCGGTGTTCGTGTTCGACGACGCCACCGGCGAGCCGCTCGATCTCGACCTGCGCGCCGGCACGCCCGCCACCCCGGCACCGACCGCAGAGCCGGGCACCCGCGCGGTCGGTCGGCCCAGGCTCGGCGTGGTGCCGCGCGAAGTGACCCTGCTGCCGCGCCATTGGGACTGGCTCAACAGCCAGCCCGGTGGCGCCTCGGTGGCGCTGCGCAAACTGGTCGAAGACGCGCGACGCGTGAACGCCGACCGTGACGTCGTGCGGGGCGCGCGGGAGGCCACCTACCGCTTCATGAGCGCCATCGCGGGCCACCTGCCCGGCTTCGAAGAAGGTGCGCGCGCGCTCTTCGCCGGGCAGCGTGAGCGCTTCGAATCGCTGGTCGCCGCCTGGCCCGACGACGTGCGAAGCCACCTGCACAAGCTGTCGGCAGCCGCATGGAGCGAAACATGACGCGCCACGACACGGAAGGTCGGCCGCTCTGGAGGGTCTTCGCGGCCTTCCTGGCCCCGATGCTGCTCAGCAACATCCTGCAATCGCTGTCGGGCACCCTCAACAACGTGTACGTCGGCCAGATGATCGGCGTGAACGCGCTGGCCGCGGTGTCGGGCTTCTTTCCGGTGATGTTCTTCTGCATCGCCTTCACGATCGGACTCGGCGCCGGCGCCTCGGTGCTGATCGGTCAGGCCTGGGGCGCGCGGGACACGACCAAGGTCAAGGCGGTTGCGGGCACGACGCTGTCGGTGGGCATCGCGTTCGGCCTGCTGGTCGCCGTGTTCGGCGGCGGGTTCACCGAGCCGCTGCTCGGCGCGCTCGGCACACCGCCGGACATCCTGGCCGACGCCACGCGCTACGCCCGCATCATGCTGATCGCAATGCCGGGCCTGTTCGTGTTCCTGCTTTCGACCGCCATGCTGCGCGGCGTGGGCGACACGGTGACGCCGCTCTTCACGCTGCTGATCTCGACCTGCATCGGCCTGGTGCTGACGCCCGCGCTGATCCAGGGCTGGGGCGGCCTGCCAAAGCTCGGCGTGGCGAGCGGTGCCGCAGCGACGGTGGTGTCGTTCGTGGTGGCAACCGTCTGGCTCGGCTTTCGGCTGCGCGCCCGCAAGAGTCCGCTCGCACCCGACGCGACGTTGTTCCGGCACATGCGCATTGATGCGAGGATCCTGCTCGCCGTGCTGAAGGTGGGCGTGCCGACCGGCGTGCAGATGATCGTGATCGCGCTGGCCGAGATCGCCCTGCTCTCGCTCGTCAATGGCTACGGCTCCCATGCCACCGCCGCCTACGGTGCGGTGAACCAGGTGGTGGCCTACGTGCAGTTTCCGGCCATTTCCATCGCCATCACGGCATCGATCCTCGGCGCCCAGGCCATTGGGGCCGGGCGCGCCGACAAGCTCGGCGCCATCGCGCGCACCGGACTCCTCATGAACCTGGTGCTGACCGGCACGCTGGTGTTGCTGGGCTATCTGTTCTCGCGCCACCTGATGGCGTTCTTCATCACCAGCGAGCCCGTCATCGAGATCGCGCAGACACTGCTGCACATCATGCTGTGGGGCATCGTGGTGTTCGGCATGGCCTCGGTGCTGTCCGGGATCATGCGTGCCAGCGGCTCGGTGCTGGTGCCGACGGCGATCGCCATCTTCTGCATTCTGTTCGTCGAGGTGCCGGTGGCCTGGTTCACCAGCCAGCGCATCGGGCTGAACGGCATCTGGGTGGCCTACCCGGCCGCGTTCGTCGCGATGCTGGCGCTGCAGACCGCCTACTACCAGCTGGTGTGGCGCAAGAAGGCGATCCGCCGGCTGATCTAGCCGTTCACTTCGGCCCACATCTCGCGGTCGCGCTGGTCAGTCCAGATCCGCGGGTTCATGATGCCCTGCGCCTCGTCGTAGGCGCGTGCCACGTCGAACGCGATGCAGTGTTCGTAGATGAACACGTGGCCGAAGATCGGGTCCATCACCTTGCGGGTGTCGGCGTAGACCTGCTTGAGCGGATGGCCCTGCTTCACGCCGTCGCGCGCGCAGGCCAGCAGGGTCTGCACCCAGCGGCGCGTGTAGTCGATCGCGGCCAGGCTGTCGCCGGGATTTTGCAGGGCCGGGCCGCGGCCTGGCACCAACTGCTGCGGCTTCAGCGCGGCGAGCTTGTCGAGCGTGGCCGGCCATTCTTCGAGATGCGCGTCGCCGGTGTAGACGCCGGCGTTGAACTCCACCAGATCGCCCGAGAACACGATGCCCTGCGACGGAATCCAGGCGATGGTGTCGCCGCGCGTGTGCCCAGGCCCGGGCTGCAGGATGCGCACTTCGAGGTTGCCGAGGTTCATGGTCAGCTCGCGCTCGAACACGATGGTCGGCCAGGTCAGGCCGGGAATGCTTTCCTGCGCCTGGAACAGGCGCGGAAAGCGCCCGATCTCGGACGCCATGTCCTCCGCGCCACGCTCCACGATCAAATCGTGGGTGGCGCGGCTCGCGATCACGTTGACCGCGCCCTCCGGCACGAAGCCCGAGGCGCCGAGCACACGCACCGCGTGGTAATGGGTGAGCAGGACGTGGCGGATCGGAAGCGGCGTCACTTCGCGGATCTTGCGCACCAGCGCGGTGGCCATCACGGGCGTGGCGGTCGCATCGATCACCATCACGCTGTCGCTGCCGATGATGACGCCGGAATTCGGATCGCCTTCGGCCGTGTAGGCATAGGCGTTGTCCGAGAGCCGGGTGAACGAGATCTTCTTCTCGGCGAGGTCGGCCTGGGAGGCGAACGCGGGGACTTTCATGGTGGCTCCTTCAGCATCAGAAGTTCAGGGAAGCGTGCGCGCCAGCGTGCGGCCCGCGCGTTGGGCGACTTCGGCGATGGCAGCCTCGATCGCCGGCGCATCGTCGAGCTTCGCGGCCAGCACCAGCACCAGTTGCGCGAGCAGCGCGCCCTGCTCGACGGCGGGCACGCCCTCGGTCAGCGCGACCAGCGACTCGAAGATGTCGTCAAGCTGTTGCTGGGTGCAGGACATGGGCGTATGGCGCGAGTGCGCGTTGCAGGTTGAAGGCAGCCGCGTGGGCGTGGCGCGCGGCGATGTGCTGGTCGGGCCGGATCAGCCAGGCCTCGCCGCTCGACGCGTCGACCCCCAACTGGCGCAGCAGCGCCGCCCGCCCGCCTGGATCGCAATGCGCGCCCACCGCCACCACTTCGAGCAACGGGTGCACCGGGATGTCGGCCTCGACGGCGTCGCCGAACACGAGCAGCGTGAACCAGGGGCCGAGCAGGCGGTGCAGGCTGCGGGCAGGATCGTCGCTCTGCAGCACCACGTCGGGCAGCGCACTGCCGGCATCGTCGCCATCGATCA
>SEGN01000011.1 GCA_004211245.1 Variovorax sp. | reverse complement strand
AGCTTGCCGAGGCCCGTCGCCAGGCTCGCATAGGCCAGCGCGGTGTAGCCGAAGGCCACACCGATGTTGCGCAGCACCGTGCTGTCGGTCAGGTCGCGCTGCCAGCGGCTGATCGGCAGTTTCTCGCTCAGGTGGCGCAGCAGCGCATTGGCCAGGCCGAGGTTGCCTTCGGCGTTCTCGAAGTCGATCGGGTTGACCTTGTGCGGCATCGTGCTGGAGCCGATCTCGCCCTTCTTGAGCCGTTGCTTGAAATAGCCGAGGCTCACGTAGCCCCAGATGTCGCGCGAGAAGTCGATCAGGATCGTGTTGGCGCGCGCGAACGCATCGAACAGCTCCGCCATGTAGTCGTGCGGCTCGATCTGGATGCTGTACGGCTGGAACACCAGCCCCAGGCCCAGCGGTGCCGGCGTCTCGATCACCTTGCGGCTGAAGGCCTCCCAGTCGAACTCGGGCCAGGCCGCGAGGTGCGCGTTGTAGTTGCCGACCGCGCCGTTCATCTTGCCGAGCAGCGCCACGCCGGCGATGGTCGCGCGGGCCTTGGCCAGCCGCACGGCGACGTTGGCGATCTCTTTTCCGACCGTGGTCGGGCTCGCGGTCTGGCCATGCGTGCGCGCCAGCATCGGGACCTCGGCGAACCTCGCTGCCATGTCGCGCAGCGTGGCGATGATGCCGTCCAGCGCGGGCAGCATGACCTTGTCGCGCGACGACTGGATCTGCAGCGCGTGGCTGGTGTTGTTGATGTCCTCGCTGGTGCAGGCGAAATGCACGAATTCGGCGGCCGCCAGCAGCTCGGGGCGCGCGTCGAACTTCGACTTGATCCAGTATTCGACCGCCTTCACGTCGTGGTTGGTGGTCTTCTCGATCTCCTTGATGGCCAGCGCATCGGCCTCCGAAAAGTTGCTGACCAGCCCCATCAGGTACTTGCGGGCGCCGCCCGTGAGCGGCTTGAATTCGGCGAAGCCCGCGTCGGACAGGGCGATGAACCAGGCCACCTCGACCTGCACGCGGCGGTGCATGTAGCCCTGTTCGCTCATCAGCGGGCGCAGCGCCGCGAGTTTGGCGGCATAGCGGCCGTCGAGGGGAGAGAGGGCGGAAACGGTGGAGAAGCTCATCCTTCAATTTTAGGTGCCGGCTGTGGCGTTTCCCCCTAGGCGCCATTCGGGCTGCGGTGGGTTCCCCTAGAATCAAAGCGCTATAACGACGTTACCGAGGGAAAGAGCCCGAATGAAATTGATCGGATCCGCCGCCAGTCCTTACGTGCGCAAGGTGCGCGTGGTCATGGCCGAGAAGCGGCTGGACTACCAGTTCATCAAGGAAGACGTGTGGGCCGACACCACCACGATCGGCCAGTCCAACCCACTCGGCAAGGTGCCGTGCCTGGTGATGGAAGGCAGCGAGGCGATGTTCGACTCGCGTGTGATCGTCGAATACCTGGACACCCTCTCGCCCGTCGGCAAACTCATCCCGCAACAAAGCCGTGAGCGCGCCGAGGTCAAGACCTGGGAGGCGCTGGCCGATGGCGTTATGGACGCCGGCGTCCTGTGGCGCCTCGAAGCGACCTGGGCCGGGCGCGGCGATGGCGAGCGCAGCCAGGCCTGGATGGACCGCCAGCGTGCCAAGGTCGAGGCCGGTATCGCCGCCATGGCCAAGGGCCTGGGCGACAAGCCGTTTTGCAGCGGCATCCACCTGAGCCTGTCCGACATCGCCGTGGGCTGCGCCCTCGGCTGGATCAGCTTCCGCTTTCCGGAGATCGACTGGCGTGCCAGATACGCCAACCTCGCCCGCCTCTACGACAAGCTGCTGACGCGGCCGAGCTTCGCCGAAACCCAACCCTGACGGCACCGCGATTCACAGCCCGGTGAATCTGCGCACGGCCGGAAAGTACAGCCGGTAGGGCAGCACCTGCAGCAGCTTCATCCAGGCGGTGAAGCGCTTCGGAAAGTGAATCTCGAAGGCGCCATCCGCCCAGCCTGCGAGCATGGCGTCGGCCGCCTGCGCCGGGGTGATGAGCGCAGGCATCTTGAACTCGTTCTGTGCCGTGAGCGGCGTTTCCACGAAGCCCGGCTGGATCACGCTCACGCCGATGCCCCGGTCGTGCAGGTCGGCATAGAGCACCTCCGCGAGGTTCGTGAGCGCCGCCTTGGTCGGCCCGTAGGCCAGGCTCTGCGGCAGGCCGCGAAAGCCCGCCACGCTGGCGGTCAGCGACACATGGCCGGCGCCGCGCGCGATGAAGTCCGGCAACACCGCTGCCAGCACGTTCAGCGCGCCGACGTAGTTGACCTGCTGGTGCGCCACCATCGTGTCGAGGTCGAAGGCGTCGGCCCGCATCGCCTTGTAGGTGCCGGCGCAATACAGCACGAGATCGATCGCACCGTGGGCAGCGAGCTCGGCATGCGCCGTGCGCACCGCCGCTGCATCGCTGGCATCCAGCGGCAGCGCGCGCACGCGAGGCGGCTCGCCGGGCGCCACGCGATGCCCGGCAGCGAATGCCTGCAGCGCATCGGCGTTGCGTGCCGACACCGCCACGCAGGCGCCGCGTGCCAGCAGGGCCGACGCGGTGGCCCGACCGATGCCCGACGAAGCGCCGACGATCCATGCCGTCTTGCCGCGCCAGTCCTGCAGCGGCGGGTTGAGGGGGGAGAGCAGCCTCATCGGCGGGTGAACGACAGCGTGACCGCACCGAGCGTGACGCCGAACTTGCTCATCTCCGCGCGGTTGAGCATGACCCTGTCGTCCACCAGATACATCCAGTCGTCCATCTGCACGTCGTAGACCTTGTCGCCAACCGGCTGCTTGAGCGTGTAGCGCCAGTGGAAGGCATTGCCGCGCTGCTCGCCCTGCGCCACGCCGACCACGTCGTCGGCGGTGCCGGTGAAGCGGCCGTCGGGCAGTGCCTTGAGCTTCCAGACGCGGCGCCCGGTCGTGCCGTCGCTGTAGGTGAACGATTCGTCGAGCACGCCTTCGTCGCCGTTCCAGCGGCAGTCCATCTGCACCACGAAGCGCTTCACGACCTTGCCGCCGCGGTCCTGGAACATCCCGTGTGCTTCGAGCTTGCCGTCGAAGTAGCGCTGCAGCGACAGCACGGGCCGCTCGGCGGCGTAGTCCGACGGTTGCGGCGCGGCGCAGCCCGCCAGCGTGACCGCGAGTGCGGCGGTGGCCAGCGCGGTGAAGAAGCTTCTTGTTTTCATGGGGAGACTTTCAGGGGCAGGGAATCGGCATGGCCGCGAATCAGCAGTTGCCACAGCGCGGCCGCGGCCGCCAGCTTGAGCAGGCAGGGCAACAGGCAGTAGGCGACCGTGAGGGCTTGCAGCGCCTGCGCGTCGCGGGCGCCGGGGGTGTAGCCAGCCAGCCCCAGCAGCGGCAGTGCCAGCCCTGCAGCGAGCGCAAGATTGAGCTTGGTGGCGAAGTTCCACCAGCCGAAGTAGGCGCCGGCGTGTTGGGGTTCGCCCGCATCGGCCAGCACGCCGGCGAGCAGTGCGCCCGGCAGCACGAGATCGGTGCCGAGTGCCATGCCCGACAGCGCGCACACCGCGAGGAACGGCATCGCGTCGCCCGCGCCCATGCCGCTGGCCGCTGCGAACACCACGATGGAGAGCGCCATGCCGGCCAGCCATGTGCGCGCCAGTCCGAACTTCGGCACGAGGCGAAGCCAGACCGGGATCGAGAGCGCGGCGCAGACGAAGTAGCTGCCGAGAAAGGCGGGCTGCAGCGATTCGGGGGCCTGCAGGCGGTCCTGCACGAAGAACAGCACCAGCGTCGCAGGAATCGCGCTCGCGATGCCGTTCAGCACGAAGACGGCAAGCAGACGGCGAAACGCAGGCCGCCGGAACGGCAGCCGCAGGTCGGCGGCGGCGTGGCGCGCCGGCGTACGGGGTCGCGGCGCCTGCGTCCACAGCGCCCAGCCGGCTGCGAGCATCAGCACGAACACGCCGACCATGACGGGCAGGCCCGCGAGCGTGGGCACCACCGACGCGATCACGACACCGACCAGCCCGAGGCCCTCGCGCCAGCCGACGATCCGGCTGCGCTGTGCAGCGTCGCCACCCAGCATGGCGCCCCAGGCCTGGTGAGTGATGCTGAGCGCGCTGTAGCCGGCATAGGTCAATACCAGCAGCACGGCGGCCGTGGCCAGCAGCACGCCGTTGCGCGCCGGGTCGACCAGCCACTGCGGAAAGAAGAGGAGCCCGAATCCGAGGGCGAGCAAGGCTGCCGCCGCGGCGCCGAACGCCAGCACGGCCGAGGGCGAGCGTGCGTGGAGGCGGTCGCTCAGGCGGCCGAGCAGCGGGTCGATCAGCGCGTCCACCAGCCGCGCGCCGAGCAGCACCAGCCCGAGCGCCGCGAGCGGGACGCCGAAGTCGCGGGCGTAGTGGTTCGGCAGCAGCACGTAGAGCGGCAGGGCGACGAACGCCAGGGGCAACCCCAGCATCCCGTAGCGCAGGCCGTCGAGCCGGCTGAGCGGCGTCGTGTTCATGCGTTCGCGCGCGTCATTTTTTGCCGAGCAGGGCTTCGCGCAGCGCCGGCTCCGAGCTTTTCGGGCCGAGCCAGATCGCGAAAAAGCGCTGCGCGAACTGGGGGTCGCGCACGTTCGCCGTGGTGCGCCCGTTGTGCAGGAAGCGCACGCCGACGCCGGGCTCGTAGATGCCGGTCAGGCGGTCGCCCTTCTGCACATCGGGAAACGCCTGCGTCATGGTGCGCAGCCAGAGCGCCGCCTGCTCCGGTGCGATCGGCCCCACGCGCTGCATCTCGTCGAGCGAGCGCCGTGCGATGTCGTCGCCATCGAACTTGCGCAGGTACTGCAGTTCGAGGGCCAGCGGCTGGCCGGCCCATTCGGCGGCCCGGAAACCGGGCGCCACCCAAAGGCTGGCGTCGTAGATCTCGAAGCCCCATACGGTGAGCCGGCTCGCACCGGCGCGCTGAACGCCGGGCAGCGCCGCGCTGACCTCCGCAGCAGGCTGGACGCTGGCCTGCGCCACGGCGCCCGGACCCAGGAGCGCCACCGCCCCTGCCAGCAGTGCGTGGCCGGCTATCGCTTTTGCAGCGTGTACTGCACCACGTCGATGTTGGCCTGGGCGAATGCCGCTTCGCAGTAGGCGAGGTAGAACTCCCATATGCGCATGAACCTTTCGTCGAACCCGAGTTGCAGGATCTGGCCGCGCCGCGCCAGGAAGCTTTCGCGCCAGCGGCGCAACGTTTCGGCGTAGTCCGCGCCGAACGCGAATTCGTCGACCACCTCGAGCCCGGCCGCCGCGGCTTCGCGCCGGAATTCGCGCGGACAGGGCAGGCAGCCGCCCGGAAAGATGTACTGCTGGATGAAGTCGGTCGAATCGATGTAGCGGTCGAACAGCTGGTCGTCGATCACGATGCTCTGCACGCAGGCGCGGCCGCCCGGCTTGAGCAGCCGGCTCACGCTCTGGAAGTAGGTCGGCCAGTATTCGCGGCCCACCGCCTCGACCATCTCGATCGAGCAGATCGCATCGAACGGGGCGTCGTCGCCGGTCTTTCCGATATCGCGGTAGTCCTGCAGCCGAAGGTCGGCAGTCAGGCCGGCGGTGCGCTGCTGCGCAAAGGCGAGCTGCTCGGTCGACAGCGTCACGCCGGTCACGCTGGCACCGAACCGGGCCGCCGCCATCTCGGCCAGCGCGCCCCAGCCGCAGCCGATCTCGAGCAGGCGGTCGCCGGGCTTGACTTGCGCGAGTTCCAGCGCGCGGCGCACCTTCGCATGCTGCGCCTCGACCATCGGCCGGTCGAAGTCGCCTTCGAACCAGGCCGAGGAGTAGTTCATCGTCTCGTCCAGCCAGAGCTTGTAGAACGCGTTGCCGAGGTCGTAGTGCGCGTGGATGTTGCGCGAGCTGCCGGCCTTGCTGTTGCGGTGCATCAGGTGGCGTACCCGGTAGAGCAGTCGGCCGAACCAGCTGCCGTACACCACGTCCTCGATGGCGCGGCGGTTCGCGATGAACACCTTGATCAGTTCGGTCAGGTTCGGCGTCGTCCAGTCGCCGGCGATGTAGCTCTCCGCAAAACCGATGTCGCCCGACTTGAGCGCGGCGCTGCAGACCTCCCAGTTGCGCAGGGTCAGCGAGGCCGTCGGCCCCGCGCCCGGCGCGGCGCCGAAGTGCTGCACCGAGCCGTCGGGCAGGCGCACGGTGAGCGAGCCGTGGACCAGGCGCTGCAGCAGGCCGAGCACGGTGCGGGCGGAAGATGGCGCGTCCTGCGGCAGCGAGAAGCGGGGTGCGGTGGTGGTCGGGTTCATGGCGTCGCCTTGCTTTCGCGCGAAACGGATTGATCGGGCCGGGCCGGTTTGGTGACGAACGGCACGCGCTTGAGCCAGAGCCTGGCCGCCTGCCAATGGATGCGGGCGACGACGCCGAAGGTCATTGCCGGATAGCGCCAGAGCGCGCGCCGCACGCTGGCCGCGGTGAGCGGTTCGAGCGTGCCGTTGACGCTGGTCTGCAGCAACGGGCCGTCCGCGTCGTCGTGGTCGATGCGCACCAGGGTGCGCTGGCGGTGCTCGTCGACGAAGAAGCGGAAGCGGTAGTCGCCCTGCACACGGCAGAAGGGCGAGACGTGAAAGGCCTTTGCCGCGCGTTGCTCCATGCCGTAGACGGGATGCTCGAGCAGGTAGCAATGGCGCTCGCCGAAGGTGTTGTTGACCTCGACCACGATCGCGCGCAGGCCACCCGCGCTGCTGTGGCAATACCAGAAGCTCACGGGCTTGAACGTGTAGCCGAGCACTCGTGGATAGCAATGCAGCCAGACCTCGCCGGTGGCATCGTGGATGTTCTCGGAGGCCAGCAATGCGTCCAGCCAGGCGAGCGCGCCGCCTTGCTCGGGTCCGCGGCCATCGCCATGGTCGCGGTCGTGAAACGACAGCGCCGCGAAACGGTTCAAGGCCAGGGCACCGCCGCCGTCGCGACGCAGCGTGCGCATCGGCAGCATCAGGAAGTAGGTCGGGTAGACGAAGGCGTTGCGCGTCGGGCGCAGCCGCGTATGGCGCACCTCGCCGAAACCCATGCGTGGCCCGGGATGCACCGCATTCGCGACGGCCATGGCGCTCATCACGCTGCCTGCCTCGCGTGGAGGCTTTCGGCCAGGCGGGCACGCACACCTTCCGCCGCAGCCAGGCCGGCCGTCAGCCCGTCTTCATGGAAGCCGTAGCCCATCCAGGCGCCCGCAAACCAGGTGTTGCGCTGACCTTGCAGGCCGGCCACATTCGCCTGCGCCTGGAGCGCGGCGAGATCGAACACCGGGTGGTCGTAGTCGTATTCGGCCATGACCTGACTACGCGCGATCGGCCGCAGCGGATTCAGCGAAACAACGACCGGTTGCTGCCACGGGAGCGGCTGCAGCTTGTTCAGCAAGTAGTGCAGGCACACCTGCGGCGCGTCGGCCTGGCTGGCCGCTTCATAGTTCCATGCGGCCCAGGCGGCGTGGCGTTGCGGAAGCACCGACGCATCGGTATGGAGCACGGCATGGTTGGGCTGGTAGCGGATCGCGCCGAGCGTGGCCTGCTCCGCGGGCGAAGCGTCGGCCAGCAGCCGCAGGCTCTGGTCCGAATGCGTGGCCATCACGACATGGTCGAAGCGCTCAGTTGCGTTGTCGGTGGCGACCAGCACGCCGTTGGCTGTGCGCGTGACGCGGCGCACCGGCGTCGCGAGCCGCGCGTCGTCGAGGCCGGCGACGATCTTTTCGACGTAGTGCTTCGAGCCGCCCTTCACCGTGCGCCATTGCGGCCGGTTGGCGATCTGCAGCAGGCCGTGGTTGTGGCAGAAGCGGATCATGGTGGCGACCGGGAACGCCAGCATCTGCTGCGTCGGGCAACTCCAGATGCAGCCCATCATCGGCAGGAAGTACCAGTCGCGGAATGCGCTGCCGAAGCGATGCGCATCGAGAAAGTCGCTGAGCGGCTGGGCCAGTTCCCGTTCGGTGCCGTCCAGGGCGATCCGCGTGGTCACACGATTGAAGCGCACCAGGTCGGCCAGCATGCCGAGAAAGCGGCCGTCGCACAGGTTGCGTCGCTGCGCGAAGACGGTCGACAGGTTGTTGCCGCTCCACTCGAGGTGCCCGCCGCCCGGTCGCCGGGCCTGCACCGAGAACGACATGTCGGAGTCTGCCGTCTCCACGCCAAGTTCGGCCAGCAGCGCGATGAGTTTGGGATAGGTGCGGTCGTTGTAGACCAGGAAGCCGGTGTCGACACCGTGGCGCACCGGCCCTTGGCCTGCCCCGAGCGGAAGTTCGATCTCGGCCGTGTGTGCGTGGCCGCCGAAATAGCGGCCCGCTTCGAACAGCGTGACCTGGGCGTGGCGCCGCAGCGCGTGGGCTGCGGCCAGGCCCGAGATACCGGCCCCGATGACGGCGACCGTGCGGTTCGACGCGTTCACGTCGCCGCCCTTGCCGAATACAAAAATGCTGCGAGGCGCCCCGTGACGAAGGAGGGAGGGAGGGAGGAGGAGAAGAATCGCCTCGGGATTTCGACCGGACGACAGGCATCCGGAAGACCTCGCAGCATGAAAACGGACGGGCTTTCCGTGTCGCCCGATGCCTCTATGAGCGAGGCCCGCGGAACGGGGTTCCCGGTGTCATCGTAAACATTTGTGAATGGGCGGGTTGGACGGTTTGCACGCATCGGTCAATATTAATACCGATTCGTCTTTGTGTGAACTGGTCGGTCTCAATTTGACCCCAGTTGCTTTTCAAGTTCGCGCACAAAGGCACGGTCGTCGGGCGCCGTCATGCTCGAATAGCTCTCGACAACCTTGCCGCCCCGGCCGATCAGGTACTTGTAGAAGTTCCATTTCGGCGTCGTGCCCGACACCTGCGCCAACTGCCGGAACAGGGCGTTGGCCTCCGGACCACGCACCGAAGACTTGGCGAACATCGGGAATTTGACGCCGAAAGTGCTTTCGCAGAAGTCTGCGATGTCCTTGTTGGAGCCCGATTCCTGGGAGAAATCGTTGGAGGGGAAACCCAGCACGACCAGTCCGCGCGCCCTGTATTTGCTGTCGAGCGCCTCCAGTCCCTTGTACTGCGGCGTGAACCCGCAGAAGCTGGCCGTGTTGACCACCAGCACCACCTTTCCGGTGTACTGGCACAAACTTTGGGGTTTCTCGTCTTGCAGCCGCGGGAAGGTGTGCTGCAGGATGGGCGGGCAAGAGGGTGGCGTCTGTGCATGGGCGAATGGCGCCCACAACAGGGCGGCGCCGACGCGGACGGCGAGGCAGGGCAGCAGCGAGCGAAGGTGCATGAGGTTTCTCCGGCAGGTGGGATCCGCGGTGGCGGTGCCCCCGCATGGCCATCATCATCGCGCGCTTGTCACGGGCGCGCCAAACCCGCCGACTAAAATCGCGCGGCTCAAGAAAGACACAGATGCTCTACCCGGAACTCTTCAGACAACTTGAATCCGTCCGCTGGGACATGGATCGCGACATTCCGTGGCAGTCTTTCGATGCGGCCAAGCTCACCCCCGAGCAGGCCGAGACCATCAAGATGAACGCCATCACCGAGTGGGCGGCGCTGCCGGCGACCGAAATGTTCCTGCGCGACAACCGGCACGACAGCGACTTTTCGGCCTTCATGTCGATCTGGTTCTTCGAGGAGCAGAAGCATTCGCTCGTGCTCATGGAGTACCTCAAGCGCTTCAGCCCCGAGCATGCGCCGACCGAGCAGGAGCTGCACGACGTGCGCTTCGACTTCGACCCGGCCCCGCCGCTCGAGACGCTGATGCTGCATTTCTGCGGCGAGATCCGCCTCAACCACTGGTACCGCCGTGCGGCCGAATGGCACACCGAGCCGGTCATCAAGCACATCTACACCACGCTGAGCCAGGACGAGGCCCGCCATGGCGGCGCCTACCTGCGCTACATGAAGCGCGCGCTGGAGAAGTTCGGCGACGAGGCGCGTGCCGCCTTCACCAAGGTCGGCGTGCTGATGGCAAGCGCGCGCCGCACCGCGCAGGCGCTGCACCCGACCAATCTGCATGTGGCGAAGGCGCACTTCCCGCGCGACACCATCCAGAGCCGCATGCCGGATCCGGACTGGCTCGAGCACTGGCTCGACAACCAGATCAAGTTCGATGCCGCATGGGAAACGAAGGTCGGCGAACGCATCCTGCACAACCTGAGCCTGTTGATGAACCGCAGCTTCAAGACCGTGCAGGAACTGAACCGCTACCGCAAGGAAATCGCGGCCGTCGTGGTGCCGAAGACGGTGTACCAGGGCGCCTGAACTGCGCGCTCAGCGTCGCTCCACGACGATCGGCGCCAGACCCAGGCCGTTGCGCACCTGGTCCCCCAGCATCAGCGCCGCATCGCGGGACGGGTAAGGCCCCGCCTGCAGCCGGTGCATGCCACTTTCGCTGAACACCGCAAGCCGGCTGGCGAGCAGTGGCATCTGGCGCACCACCTTGTCCTGGAAGGTCGCCGCACCGTCTCGCTGGCTGAACGCACCCAGCTGGAGCCAGAAGCCGGCGGTCGCGGGCCCGGCTTCGGGCGGCGGCGTGGACGACAGCGCGGGCGGCGGCTCGGCGCCGGCCGGTGAGGCCAGCGGCGGGAGTTCGCTGACCGTGCTGCGCGGCGTGTCGACCACCGGCGTCGTCATGGCGACCGGCACGGACACGCTGCCGGGTGCGGACGGCGGTTGCTGCGCCAGCATCGCGTCGCCCGGCCGCCGCCAGGCGCCGGTGCGGATGTCTTCGTTGGTGATGCGTTCGATCTCGACCGGCGCCACCCCGCGCAACAGATCGAGCCGGGCCGCCGCCGCGTAGCTCAGGTCGATCACGCGGTTGTCGTGGAACGGCCCGCGGTCGTTCACCCGCACGATCGCCTCGCGGCCGTTCGCCGGGTTGCGCACGCGCACATAACTCGGCAGCGGCAAGGTCTTGTGGGCCGCGGTCATCGCGTACATGTCGTAGCGTTCGCCGCTGGCGGTCGACTGGCTGTGGAACCCGGTCCCGTACCACGACGCCAGCCCGGTCTCGCGCAGCGGCCGGTCGTCGGTGATCGGCACGTAGGAGCGTCCGAGCACGGTGTAGGGCTTGCTGGTGCCGCCGGTCCCGCGGATGGGCTCGATGCGGGGTTCGGCGTCGGCCACGCGCGCGACATCCGCGGGCGGGTTCGACGGCGCGCCATCGCGTCCACCGCGCGGACCGCTGGCGCAGCCGGCGAGCAGCACCATCGCGGCCGCGCCCAGGGCGGCGAGCAGCCTAGCCAAACACGGCCTTCCACAGCGCGAGCATCGCGCCCCGTTCCTTTGCCAGCGCGCTCATCGGCACCTGCGTCGGCTCCTCGTTCAGGCGCGCCCGGTGCTGCACGCGGCGCAACTCCCGGTAGGCCACCGATGCATCGCGGCCCACGCCGTTCGGCAGCAGCCCGGTTTCCTCGGCGCGCAGGAGCAGCGCGATGTTGCCGACGTTCGGCAGCAGCGAGCGATGGTCTACGGCCGCCGACAGCACCAGGAACTGCACCGCGAACTCGGCGTCGACCATGCCGCCCGGGCTGTGCTTCACGTCGAAGCGATCGGGCTTGACCGGGTGCGCGGCCCGCACTTTCTCGCGCATCGCGACGATCTGCGTGCGCAGCGCCGCCACGTCGCGCCGCGAGGTGATCACCGCCTCGCGAACGGCATCGAAGCGCCGCCCCAGCTGCGCATCGCCCAGCACGAAGCGCGCACGTGTCATCGCCTGGTGTTCCCAGGTCCACGCCGTGTTGCTGCCGCGGCCGAGCTGGTATTTCTCGTAAGCCTCGAAGCTGATCGTGAGCAGGCCCGAGTTCCCGTTCGGCCGCAGCGCGGTGTCGATCTCGAACAGGTCGCCCTCGGCCGTCTTCACCGTCATCCAATTGATGAGCTTGCGCACGTAGGCCGCGTAGATCTCGCTGGCGCGCTCGTCGTCGTCCTCGTAGACGAACACGATGTCGAGGTCGCTGCCGTAGCCGAGCTCCTTGCCGCCGAGCTTGCCGTAGCCGACGATTGCGAACTGGGGCAGTGCGCGGTGGTGGTTGCGCACCAGTGGCCAGCACCATCGGGCCGTGACACGCAGCACCGCATCGGCCAGTGCGCTCAGGTCGTCGGCCACCTCCTCGACGGTGATGCGACCTTCCACGTCGCGCGCCAGCGTGCGGAACACCTCGGCATGGTGCGCGCGGCGCAGCATGTTGAGCATGGCTTCCTCATCGGCTTCGCCGGTGCTGCGCATCGCACTGTGACGCGCCTCGAGATCGCCCTCGAACTCCTGCGCGTTGAAGCGGCCGCTCAGCATCTCGTCGCTGGCGAGCTCGTCGATCACGCCCGGGTGCTGCAACAGGTAGCGCGCCGGCCATTTGGCGGCCCCGAGCAATCGCAGCAACCGCTGCTGCACCGCCGGCCGCTCGACCAGCAGCGCCAGGTAGCTTTCGCGTCGCAACAGCGGCTCGATCCAGTCGGCCCAGCGCAGGGCGGCCTGCACGTGGTCGGTGATCTGGCCTGCGGCATCGCCATCGGGCTCGTCGCGCAGCCACTGGCCGGTGCGCTGCACCAGTTGCCGCAGCCGGGCTTGGGTCTCGTCCCGCAACGCCAGCACGCGCGGGTGCGCGACCCAGCGCTGGATGCGTTCGGCAAAGGCCGGCGGCAGCTCGGCCAGCAGGTCGGCCAGTTCGGCCGGCGGCGTCGACGCGTTCTTGCCGCCGTTGCACTTGCCGTTGCAGGGCTTCGGTTCGCCGCCCAGCAGCTTGTCGAACTCCTGCGCCACCAGTTCGCGGTGCGTGTCGAGCTGGCTCAGAAACGGACAGGTCTCGGCATAGCCGAGCGTGAGCGCGATCCAGCGCAGATCGTCGTCGTTGACCGGCAGCACATGCGTCTGCTGGTCATCGAGGTACTGGATGCGATGCTCGACCCGGCGCAGGAACGCATAGGCTTCGGCCAGCGCATCGGCCGTGTCCTGCGCCATCAGGCCCGCGCGCGCCAGCCGCTGCAGCGCGTCGAGTGTCGGACGCGTGCGCAGCTCGGGGTATTGGCCGCCGCGCACCACCTGCAGCAGCTGCACGGTGAACTCGATCTCGCGGATGCCGCCGCGCGACAGCTTCACGTCGTTGGCACGGGATGGCCGGCCCGCACTGCGGCGCGCCGCCTGTTCGCGGATCTGCCGGTGCAGCACGCGCAGCGCGTCGAACACGCTGTAGTCCAGGTAGCGCCGGAAAACGAAAGGCAGCACCACGGTGCGCAACGCCTGCGCGGAGGTGTCGGCGATGCAGTCCAGCGGCGCCACCACGCGGCTCTTGAGCCAGGCGAAGCGCTCCCACTCGCGGCCCTGCACCTGGAAATACTCTTCGAGCGCGTCGAGGGACACCGCGCTCGGCCCCGAATTGCCGTTCGGCCGCAGCGCCAGGTCGACCCGGAACACGAAGCCGTGTTCGGTCGTATCGCCCACCAGGGCATAGATGCGCTTGACCACGCGCGCGAAGAAATCCTGGTTGGCGATGCGGCCGGCACCTGCGGCACTGCCGTCCGTGTCGCCGTCCAGGTCGTAGAGGTAGATCAGGTCGATGTCGCTCGACACATTGAGTTCGCGCGCACCCAGCTTGCCCATGCCGACCACCCACATGCGTGCCGGCTGGCCGTCGGGGCCACGCGGTGCGCCGTGCACCTGCTCGAGTTCGCGGCAGGCTTCGCAGCAAGCGGTGTCGAGCGCGAACTCGGCGAGTTGCGTGACGGCGGTGGTGACCTGCTCGAGCGGCGCCTGACCATCGCAATCGATCGTCACGAGCCGTTCCATCACCAGCTGTCGCACGATGCGCAGTGCATCGCCGACCGAGTCGCCGCGCGCGCGCAATGCCTCGAAGGCGGCCGTCATGTGGCCGCGCAGCGGCGCACCGGGCGGCAGCAGCGCGAGCTCGGCAGCATAGCGACGCCGCAGGCGCTGCACGAAACGCGAGTGCGACGACAACGGCGCGGCCGGCACCGCAATGGCATCGCTGTCGCGCGGGTCGGCGCCGGAACGAGTCTGAAGGCTGGCAGTCATAATTCCTGACACAGCGCGATCCCCAATGAACGACACGACGTCTTCCCCCTCACGTCTGCTCAGAATCACCGCTGTCACGGCGCGCTGGATGCTGGGTCTGCTGATAGCCGCATGGTTGCTGTTTGCGCTGTCAGCCGTAGTCCTACACGGCTGGATTGTGCCGCGAATCGGCGACTACCGTGGGGCGCTCGAAGCGCAGGCCAGCAAGGCCATCGGGGTACCGGTGCGCATCGGCGCGATCACTGCCGGATCGGGAGGTCTTTTCCCCAGTTTCGAGTTGCGCGACGTGGTGCTGCACGACCGCAACCAGCGCGAAGCGCTGAAGCTCGCGCGGGTGGTTGCCAGCGTCTCGCCACGCTCCATCTGGAAGCTCAGTTTCGAGCAGCTCTACATCGAGAGCCCCGAGGTCGACGTGCGGCGCGATGCGGCCGGCAAGCTGCATGTGGCGGGGCTCGACATGTCGAGCGAAGCCAGCGGAGAAACCCGCGCGGCGGACTGGTTTTTCTCGCAGCGCGAGTTCGCGGTGAAGGGCGGCACCGTGCGCTGGACCGACGAGCAGCGCGGCGCTCCGCCGATCCTGCTCGGCGACGTGAGCTTCGTCGCCCGCAACAGCGCGCGCCGCCACACGATGCGGCTCGACGCCACGCCGCCCGAGGGCTGGGGCGAGCGCTTCACCTTGCGCGGGCTGTTCCGGCAGCCGCTGTTGTCGGTGCGCAGCGGCAACTGGCAGACCTGGGACGGCCAGATCTATGCCGAGCTGCCGCACAGCGACGTCACGCGGCTGGGCCAGTATGTGACCATCGACGCGCGCATCCGCGAGGGCAACGGTGCGCTGCGCGTCTGGGCCGACCTGGACGACGGCCAGATCAGCGGCGGCGCCGTCGACCTGGCGCTGGCGCGGGTCGACGCCGTGCTCGGCCCGAAGCTCGAGCCGCTGGTGCTGCGCGCCGTCACTGGCCGCCTGGCCGGCAGCAAGACGGAAGACAGTTTCCAGTTCTCGACCACCAACCTGCAGTTCGACACGGCCGAGGGCATGCGCTGGCCCGGCGGCAACCTGTCGTTCCAGCGCACGCCGGCCAAGGGGCGCATGGCCGAGCGCGGCGTGTTCAGGGCGGACCGGCTCGACCTGGCCGCGCTCGCGCTGATCGCGAACCGTCTTCCGCTGGACGCCGCCACGCACCGCGCACTGTCGACCTACGCGTTGCGCGGGCTGGTCGAGCGCATCGACACCACGTGGCAAGGACCGCTCGAGGCGCCCGAGCAGTACACGGCGCGTGGCCGCGTGAGCGCGCTCAGCGTCGCGTCGCAGGCCGGCGAGACGGCGCCACCCGTGGCCCCGGCGCCGCGCGGCATGGCCGTCCCGGCCGCGGTGCCCGTCGGCACGCCCGGGGTGCGCGGCGCAACCATCGTGTTCGATGCGACGCAGGCCGGCGGCACCGCCGAACTCGGGATTGCCCAGGGCGCACTCGAACTGCCGGGTGTGTTCGAGGAGCCCGTGGTGCCGCTCGATCATCTCGCGGCCAAGCTCGCCTGGAAGCTCGACGGGGCGAAGGCGCAGCTCGCCGTGACCGGCGTGCGCTTCGGCAATGCCGATGCCCAGGGCGAAGCCCGGGCCGACTGGCGCACCAGCGACCCGGCCACCTCGGCGTCGAAGGCCCGCTATCCCGGCGTGCTCGACCTCCAGGGCCAGCTCACGCAGGCCAACGGCACCCGCGTGTTCCGCTACCTGCCGCTGGTCATTCCCAAATCCACGCGCGACTACGTGCGTGCCAGCGTGGTCAAAGGCAGCGCGAGCACGGTCGACTTCAAGGTGCGCGGCGACCTGTACGACATGCCCTTCATGGACCCGCGCCAGGGCGATTTCCGCATCGCGGCGAAGGTGGCCGACGTGACCTATGCGTTCGTGCCGCCGACGCCGGGTGCCGCGCCGGCCGCCGGAAGCTGGCCTGCGTTGACCGGGCTGGCGGGGGAGCTCGTGTTCGAGCGCGCCGGCATGCAGGTGCGCAATGCGCGCGGCCGCATCGTGGGCGCGCCTGGCATCGAGGTGAGCAGGGCCGATGCCGAGATCGCCGACATGTCGCACGCGGCGTCGCTGTTGAAGCTGGATGCGCAGGCCAAAGGGCCGCTCGGCGAGCTGCTGAAGCTGGCTGCACCCATCGCCGGCGGGGCCGTCGGCGAGGCCGCTGCCCGGGCCCGCGCCACAGGCAATGCCGGCTACAAGCTGCACCTGGAGTTGCCACTCGCCGCCATGGACAAGGTCAGGTTGCAGGCCAGCGTCGAGCTGGCCGACAACGAACTGCAACCGGTGCCCGAGGCGCCTGCGTTCACGCAGGCGCGCGGCACGCTCAGCTTCACCGAAAGCGGCTTCGCGCTCAGTGGCGCGCAAGCCAGGCTGGCCGGTGGCGAGGTCAGGCTCGAGGGCCGCGGCCGCTATGCAGTCAGCGGCAGCGAGCTCAATTTCAAGGCGCAGGGCGTCGCCACCGCCGACGGTTTGCGGGCGGTGCGCGAGGTCGCGTGGCTCGCACGGCTCGCAGGCAAAGCCACCGGCAGCACGCCGTACAGCGCGGCGTTGACGCTCCGCGACGGCCATGCCGACTTCCGCCTGGACAGCAGTCTTCAAGGGCTGGCACTGCAATTGCCCGCGCCGCTGGCCAAGCCGGCCGACGAGGCCCTGCCGCTGCGTGTCGAGAAGAAGCTCGCCACCCGCGCGAGTCCGACGGCGCCGTTGCGCGACGAGGTGTCGCTGGAGCTTGGGCGGCTGGTATCGGCCCGCTACCTGCGCGACGTTTCCGCGGCCGAGCCGAAAGTGCTGGCCGGTGCCATCGGCGTGGGCCTCGAAGGCGGCGAATCGGCGTCGTTGCCGGTGCGCGGCGTGCTGGCCAACATCCGGCTGGCCCGCTTCGACGTGGACGCGTGGAAGTCGCTGTTCAGCGAGGCCAGTGGCACCCCGCCGGAGGCCATGGCCGCGGCCGGCGAGGACGACGCGGCGAGCTATCTCCCCACTTCGATTGCGCTGCGGGCGCAGGAACTCGCCGTGGCGGGACGCAAGCTGCAGAACGTGGTGCTCGGCGGCAGCCGCGAAGGTCCGCTCTGGCGCGCCAACATCGACGCCACCGAACTCAGCGGCTACGCCGAGTACCGGCAGTCGCAGGACGGGCGGCTCTATGCGCGGCTGGCGCGCCTCAAGATTGCGCCGAGCGAGGCGCCCGAGGTCGAATCCCTGCTCGACGAACAACCCGGCACGCTGCCGGCGCTCGACATCGTGGTCGACGACTTCGAACTGCTCGGGCGGCGGCTCGGCAGGGCCGAAATCGCGGCAGTGAATCTCGGCGGGGCCGGGCGGGAGTGGAAGCTCGACAAGCTCAATTTCACGATGCCCGAAGCCAGTTTCACGGCCCAGGGCAGCTGGGCCGCCTCGCGCGCACGCGGCGAGGCGCGGCGCATGACGTTGAGCTTCAAGCTCGACATGAGCGATGCCGGCGCACTGCTCGCCCGCTTCAACATGAAGGACGTGGTGCGGCGCGGGCGCGGCCGGCTGGAGGGCGAGGTCGCCTGGCGCGGCTCGCCGTTCTCGCTCGACTACCCCAGCCTGGGCGGGCAACTGCACATCGACGTCGAGTCGGGCCAGTTTCTCAAGGCCGACCCCGGGCTCGCCAAGCTGCTCGGCGTGCTGAGCCTGCAGGCCCTGCCGCGCCGGCTCACGCTCGACTTCCGCGACATCTTCAGTCAGGGTTTCCAGTTCGACTTCCTGCGCGGCGACGCGAAGGTCGCGGCCGGCGTGGCCAGCACCAACAACCTGCAGATGAAAGGCGTCAATGCCGCCGTGCTGATGGAAGGCTCGGCCGACATCGCGCACGAGACCCAGTCGCTGCACGTGGTGGTGGTGCCCGAGATCAGTGCCGGCACCGCGGCGCTGGTCGCGACCGCCATCAACCCGGCGATCGGGCTGGCCACCTTCCTCGCGCAGGCCGCATTGAGCCGTCCGCTGTCGGCCGCAGCCACGCAGGAGTTCAACATCGACGGCACCTGGGCCGACCCCAAGATCACCAAGGTGCCGCGCAGGCTGATACCGGAAGCCAAACCATGAAAGTCGCAGCGATCCAGATGGTGTCGTCGGTCGAGCGCGAGGCCAACCTCGCTCGTGCGCAGGCCTTGCTCGCGGAGGCCGCGGCGGGCGGAGCAGAGCTGGCCGTGCTGCCGGAATACTTTTGCGTGATGGGTCGCCGCGACACCGACAAGCTGGCCTTGCGCGAGCAGCCGGGCCAGGGCCCGGTGCAGGACTTTCTGGCCTCGGCGGCGCGCGAGTTCGGCCTGTGGATCGTCGGCGGCACGCTGCCGCTCGAAAGCCCGGAAGACGAGCATGTGTTCAACACCTCGATGGCTTTCTCGCCGGCCGGCGAATGCGTGGCGCGCTACGACAAGATCCATCTCTTCTTCTACGACAACGGCACGGAGCACTACGACGAGCGGCGCGTCATCACGCCCGGCACGCGGCCGGCGCTGTTCGAGCTGCCCTCGCGCGACGGCCATCTGTGGCGCATCGGCATGACCGTGTGCTACGACCTGCGCTTTCCCGAGTTGTACCGTGCGCTGGCTGCGCAGGGCGCCGAGCTGTTGCTGGTGCCCAGTGCATTCACGCACACCACCGGCGCGGCCCACTGGGAGACGCTGCTGCGCGCCCGTGCGATCGAGAACCTCGCCTTCGTGCTGGCGCCGGCCCAGGGCGGCAAGCACGAGAACGGCCGCCGCACCTGGGGCCAGTCGATGGCGGTCGACCCGTGGGGCACGATCGTCGCGCAGCAGACCAGCGGCGAGGGCGTGGTGCTGTGCGAGATCGATGCCGTGCAGATCAGCAACGCGCGGCGCCAGTTGCCCGCGCTGTCCCACCGCGTCCTCTGACGTGGCCGCCCTGCCGTTGCCACCGACCGCGCCGGCCCGTCAGGCCTTCGCCCGCCTGCGCTCGCTCTGGCAGCGCTGGTTCTTGTGGCTGCTGCTCGCGTTGCTGGTGATGGTGTTGCTGGGCACCGTGGTGTGGCTGGCAGGCCGGCACGAGGCCGACCAGGTGCAGGCCGCGCTGGACCGCGACACGTCCGATGCGGTCGCCGAACTCCGGGGCGGCCTCCAGCGCAACGCGCAGAGCCTCAACGCGCTGGCCAACGACGCGCGAGCGCGCGGCAGCTGGCCGGCCGAAGAAGCTGCCGGACTGCTGCGCGCACACCGCGAATGGCTGCGGCTCGAATGGCGCGACCCTCAGCTGAAGTTGCGCGCCGCGGCCGATTCGCCCTACCTTGCGCGCCTGTTCGACGAGGCGGCGCGCGAAGCCAGCCGGGCCGACATCGCGCTGGCCTGCACCTCCGGCGCCAAGCTCGGAGGCACCGCATATTCGCCCAGCCACTACGTGCCGACCGGCGAGGGCAGCGGCATGGAAGTGATGGAAGCCTGCCTGCAGGCCGAGGACGGCAGCTACCTCGTGGCCACCTATGCGATGCGCGGCACCTTGATCGAGCTGGTCGGCCCGACGTTGCGACGCGGCCAGGAGGTGGCCTTCGCCGAGCCCGACGGCACGCGGCTCGCCACCGTCGGTGCGCCGCGACGCAGTGGCAGCCGGATCTTCACCTCGCAGCAGCTGATCGACCTGCCGGGCGTCACGTTGATGCTGCGCGTGGACGGCTGGCGCGCCGAGCCGGACCTGTTCCCCAACCTGTTGACCGGCCTGGTGACGGGCGTGTCGATCGCGCTCATCTCGGTGCTGGTGCTGTTGGCGCGCGACACGCGGCGCCGCCTCAAGGCCGAGCGCGACCTGGCCGACACGCTGGCGTTCCGCAAGGCGATGGAAGACTCGGTCATCACCGGCCTGCGCGCGCGCGACCTGCAGGGCCGCATCACGTATGCCAACCCGGCGTTCTGCGCGATGGTCGGCTTCAGCCTCGACGAACTGATCGGCCGCGCGGATGCGCCCTACTGGCCGACCGAACTCGCGCACGAATACCAGCAGCGCCAGACACGGCGACTGGCCGGCGGGAGCCTGCCGCGCGAGGGCTTCGAGTCGGTCTACATGCGCCGCGACGGCACCCGATTTCCGGTGCTGATCTTCGAGGCGCCGCTGCTCAATGCACAGCGCGTGCAGACCGGCTGGATGAGCGCCTTCATCGACGTGAGCGAACAGCGCCGTGTCGAGGAACTCTCACGCGCCAGCCAGGAGCGCCTGCAGGCCAGCGCGCGGCTCGCGACCGTGGGCGAGATGGCCTCGCTGCTGAGCCACGAGCTGACCCAGCCGCTCGCCGCGATCGCGAGCTACGCCACCGGCTCGCTCAACCTGCTCGACGGGCCGGACGAGGCACCGCAGGAACTGGCGATGGCGCTGCGCCGCATCGGCGAGCAGGCCGAGCGCGCCGGCCAGGTGATCCGCAGCGTGCACGACTTCGTGCGCCGGCGCGACCGCACACGGGAGGCAGTTTCACCCCGCGCGCTGATCGACGCGGTGCTGCCGCTGGTGCAACTGCAGGCCCGCAAGGTCGGCGCGCGCATCGACATCGTGCTGGAGCGCGACCTGCCCGCCGTGACCTGCGACCGCACCCTGGTCGAGCAGGTGCTGCTGAACCTCGCGCGCAACGCGATGCAGGCGATGGATGTGCCCGGCATCGACGAGCGCGTGCTGACGATCCGCGTGGCGCACGGTGGCGGCAGCAACAGCAGCAGTCCCGACAGCGCCGGCGAGGCGCGCCGCTGGCTCGCGTTTTCGGTGGCCGACATCGGCATCGGCATCAGCACCGAGGTCGCGGCGCGTCTCTTCACGCCTTTCTTCACCACGCGCAGCGACGGCATGGGCCTGGGCCTGAGTCTGTGCCGCACGGTGGTCGAACAACACGGCGGCGCGTTGCTGTTCGAGGCGAACCGCCCCCGTGGCACCGTGTTCCGATTCACACTGCTGGCAGCGGTGCCGGTCGCACCGCTGCCACTCGCTGCCCTGGCCGAATCCACGCTGTCCTGAAGCCATGCAACCCCCCATCGATGCCGTGATCTACATCGTCGACGACGACGCCAGCGTGCGCGAGGCGCTGGCCTGGCTGCTGCGCTCGCGGCGTCTCATGAGCGAGCATTTCGCGAATGCCGAGGCGTTCGAGGAACGTCTGGGCCATGACTTCGCGCCCGATGCGCCGGTGCAGCCGCGCTGCCTGCTGCTCGACGTTCGCATGCCGGGCACGAGCGGTCTGGTGCTGTTCGACCGGCTCGCCGAACGCGGTTTGCTGGAAGCCATGCCGGTGATCTTTCTCACCGGCCATGCCGACGTGCCGACGGCGGTCGATCTGGTCAAGCGCGGCGCCTTCGACTTTTGCGAGAAGCCGTTTTCCGACAACGCGCTGGTCGACCGCATCGAGCAGGCGCTCGGTGCGTCGCTGCGCGCGATCGAGCGGCAGCGCGAGCGCCGCCGGCTGAACATGCGCACGACCGAACTGACCGAACGGGAGCGCGACGTCATGCGGCTGGTGGTGGAAGGCCTGCCGAACAAGCTGATCGCCGATCAGCTCGCGATCAGCGTGCGCACGGTGGAGGTGCACCGTGCGCGCGTGTTCGAAAAGATGGAGGTCAAGTCGGCCGTGGAGCTGGCCAACCTGCTGCGCGGACTCTGATGCCCGCGCATTGCGCGGCGGCGCTGTCAGCCCTGCGGCGGACGCTCGCCCACGAAGATCTCGACCCGGCGGTTCTGCGCGCGGCCGGCGTCGCTGTTGTTGTCGGCCACGGGTTCGCGCGAGCCGCGCCCGTCGATGTTGAAGGCCGTCGCGCGAACGCCGCGGGAGATCAGATAGTCGCGCGTGCTGGCGGCACGCTCGACCGACAGCGGGTTGTTGATCGCGTCGGTGCCGGTGCTGTCGGTGTGGCCGATGATCTTGACTTCGGCGTTGGCGTTGTTGCGAAGCCCGGTGGCGAACTGGTCGAGCACCGCCGCAAAGTTGGGCTTGATCGCGGCCCGGCCCACGTCGAACGACGCGTCGCTCGGGATCGCGAGCTTCAGTTCGTTGTTCGCGGTTTGCGACACGGCAATGCCGGTGCCCTGGGTGGCCTGTTCCATCTGGCGCTTCTGCGATTCCATGCGCTGCGACCAGAGGTAGCCACCGAGCGCGCCGGCCGCCGCACCGACCACTGCGCCGGTGCCGATGGCACCGCGGTTGCCGCCGGTGGCGGAGCCGATGGCCGCGCCGGCCAGTGCACCCGCGCCGGCACCGATGCCGGTGTTGCGCTGCGTGTCGCTGATGCCGGCACAGCCGGTCAGCAGGACCGCGAGGGCACAGGAGGAGATGACGAGCTTTTTCATGATGTCCCTTGGTTCAAGTTTCAGGAACGATCGATTATGGGCAGTGGGTCGGCATCGGCCTGTGGGACCGAACCTACGGCCGGGGCTCGTCGTCGTCGCGATCCACCTCGCCGCGCTTGCGGCCCGAGAACATCGTCCACCAGACGATGAGGACGAAGATCAGGCCCGCTCCGAGGGCTTCAAGCAGAATCAGACCCATGAAAAAAGGACTCCTGTGGTGGCTGGCCGGGCCCGCGATCGTAGTGGCAACGCTGGCCGGCTGCTCCTTCGGGCCGCGCACGCCCACGGTACCGGACGTGCCCGTGCCGGTCGAGCCGCCGCCGTTGGGCCCGCTCACCGGTTCGCTCGCGCATCCCAAGAGCCGGTGGGTGCCGGTGGCCTGGTCGGAACTGCCGGGCTTCGGCGCCGACCCGTTGCATGAAGGGTGGGTGGCGCTGGTGTCGAATTGCGCGCGGCCCAATGCGGCCTTCGCGCCGCTGTGCCAGGACGTGCGCCGCCTCGCCATCGCCGATGGAGAAGCGCAGCGCCAGTGGATGACCGATCGGCTGCAGCCCTACCGCGTGGAGTCGCTCGCGGGCCAGAGCGAAGGCCAGTTGACCAGCTACTACGAGCCGGTGTACGACGCCGCGCGCCGGCCGAGCGCGCAGTTCAGCGTGCCGCTGTACCGCACGCCGGACGGCTTCGGCGCGCGCAAGCCGTGGTTCACGCGCCAGCAGATCGAGACGCTGCCCGAAGCGCAGGCCGCGCTGCGCGGCCGCGAGATCGCCTGGCTGGCCGACCCGATCGACGCGATGATGCTGCACATCCAGGGCTCGGGCCGCTTGCGCATCGTCGAGGCCGACGGCGTGCAGCGCACTGTGCGCGTCGCGTTCTCGGCCACCAACGACCAGCCCTATCGAAGCATCCAGCAGTGGCTGCTGAGCCAGGGTGTGACGCGCATCAACCCGTGGCCCGATGCCACGAAGGAGTGGGCGGTCCAGAATCCGCAGCGCGTGCCGCAGCTGCTGTGGAGCAATCCACGCTACGTGTTCTTCCGCGAAGAGCCGCTGAACGAGGTCGATGCTTCGGCCGGCCCGCGTGGTGCGCAGGGCGTGCCGCTCACGGCAGGCCGCTCGATCGCGGTCGACCGCGACAGCATTCCCTACGGCACGCCGGTCTGGCTCGCGTCGAGCGGCCCCACCGTGCAATTGCAGAAGCTGGTGGTGGCACAGGACACCGGCAAGGCCATCGTCGGCGCCGTGCGGGCTGACTATTTCGCGGGAACCGGCAACGAGGCCGGCCGGCTCGCGGCCTCGCTGAACCAGCCGCTGCGGTTGTGGGCGCTGTGGCCCAAACAGCCTTCATCGAACTGACATCCGGCCGCCGCGCGCGCGTCATGGGTAGGTCTTACGGTCGTGGGTTGTTTGTCCAACCCACGAAAGATCCCGCGCATGACCGCCAGCAAACGCCCGCCGACCCCGTTCATCGACCCCGATGACATCGGCCACAACCAGAGCACCAACCCCGAGTTCAACCAGCTCATTGCACCGCTGCTGAGCCGGCGCCGGCTGCTCGGCGCCGGCATCGCCAGCGGTGGCGCGGCCTTGCTGGCCGCCTGCGGTGGCGGTGGCAGCGGGGGTGGCGGCATCGGCTTCCCGCCCGTGGCGATCGGGTCACCCAGGCGGTAG
>SEGN01000010.1 GCA_004211245.1 Variovorax sp. | reverse complement strand
AAAGAGTACGAGATGGAAGTGGTGCGCGACAAGGCGGACAACTGCATCATCGTCTGCTCGATCGAGAACCTCGACCCGATGGGCGTGCACACCGGCGACTCCATCACCGTGGCGCCGGCACAGACGCTGAGCGACAAGGAATACCAGATCCTGCGCAATGCCTCGCTGGCCGTGCTGCGCGAGATCGGCGTCGACACGGGTGGCTCGAACGTTCAGTTCTCCATCAACCCGAAGGACGGCCGCATGGTCGTCATCGAGATGAACCCGCGCGTTTCGCGTTCGTCGGCGCTGGCCTCGAAGGCCACCGGCTTTCCGATCGCCAAGGTCGCCGCCAAGCTGGCGGTGGGCTACACGCTCGACGAGCTGCGCAACGAAATCACGGGCGGCGCCACGCCCGCGTCGTTCGAGCCTTCGATCGACTACGTGGTCACCAAGATCCCGCGCTTCGCCTTCGAGAAATTCCCGCAGGCCGACTCGCGCCTCACGACGCAGATGAAGTCGGTGGGCGAGGTGATGGCGATGGGCCGCACCTTCCAGGAGTCGTTCCAGAAGGCGCTGCGCGGCCTGGAAGTCGGCGTGGACGGCCTGAACGAGAAGACGCAGGACCGCGAAGTGCTCGAGAAGGAGCTGGGCGAGCCCGGCCCCGAGCGCATCTGGTACGTGGGCGATGCCTTCGCCATGGGCCTGAGCGTGGACGAAGTCTTCGCGCTGACCAAGATCGATCCGTGGTTCCTCGTCCAGATCGAAGAGATCGTGAAGATCGAGCTCGAGCTGGAAACCATGTCGCTCGACCAGATCGACCGCGACACGCTGCTCGCGCTCAAGAAGAAGGGCTTCTCCGACCGCCGCCTCGCGCGCCAGCTGAAGACCACCGACACCGCGATCCGCGAGAAGCGCCGCGCCCTCGGCGTGCGCCCGGTCTACAAGCGCGTGGACACCTGCGCGGCCGAGTTCGCGACCAACACGGCCTACATGTACTCGACCTACGAGGACGAGTGCGAGGCCGACCCGACGGACAAGAAGAAGATCATGGTGCTCGGCGGCGGTCCCAACCGCATCGGCCAGGGCATCGAGTTCGACTACTGCTGCGTGCACGCCGCGCTCGCGATGCGCGAGGACGGCTACGAGACCATCATGGTCAACTGCAATCCCGAAACCGTTTCGACCGACTACGACACCAGCGACCGCCTGTACTTCGAGCCGCTCACGCTCGAGGACGTGCTGGAGATCGTCGACAAGGAAAAGCCGCTCGGCGTGATCGTCCAGTACGGCGGCCAGACGCCCTTGAAGCTCGCGCTCGACCTCGAAGCGAATGGCGTGCCGATCATCGGCACCTCGCCCGACATGATCGACGCGGCCGAGGACCGTGAGCGCTTCCAGAAGCTGCTGCACGAGCTGGGGCTGCGCCAGCCTCCGAACGCGACCGCGCGCACCGAACCTGAAGCCCTCGAAAAGGCTGCGGCGCTCGGTTATCCGCTGGTGGTGCGGCCGAGCTACGTGCTCGGCGGCCGCGCGATGGAAATCGTGCACGAGCAGCGCGACCTCGAACGCTACATGCGCGAAGCAGTCAAGGTCAGCAATGACTCGCCGGTGCTGCTCGACCGCTTCCTGAACGACGCGGTCGAGTGCGACGTCGACTGCATCCGCGACGCCGAAGGCGGCACGCTGATCGGCGGCGTGATGGAACACATCGAACAGGCCGGCGTGCATTCGGGCGACTCGGCCTGCTCGCTGCCGCCGTACAGCCTGAGCCAGGACACCATCGCCGAGCTCAAACGCCAGAGCGCGGCGATGGCCAAGGCGCTCAACGTGGTCGGCCTGATGAACGTCCAGTTCGCGATCCAGCAGAAGGATGGCAAGGACGTCATCTACGTGCTCGAAGTGAACCCGCGTGCATCGCGGACCGTGCCGTACGTGAGCAAGGCGACCGGAATCCAGCTGGCCAAGGTCGCAGCACGCTGCATGGCCGGCCAGTCGTTGAAGTCGCAGGGCATCACCCGGGAGGTCACGCCGCCTTACTTCAGCGTGAAGGAAGCCGTGTTCCCGTTCGTGAAGTTCCCGGGCGTCGACCCGATCCTCGGACCGGAAATGAAGTCGACCGGTGAAGTCATGGGCGTGGGCAAGACGTTCGGCGAGGCCTTCATCAAGTCGCAGATCGGCGCCGGCACGATCCTGCCGAAGTCCGGCAAGGTGTTCATCTCGGTCAAGAACAACGACAAGGCGCGTGCGGTCGAGGTGGCTCGCGGTCTGGCGAAGCTCGGCTTCGAGCTGATCGCGACCAAGGGCACGGCCGCCGCCATCGCCGCGGCTGGAATCGCCTGCGCCACGGTGAACAAGGTGACCGAAGGCCGACCGCACATTGTCGACATGATCAAGAACAACGAGATCGCGCTCGTCATCAACACGGTCGAGGAGCGCCGCAACGCGATCACCGATTCGCGCCAGATCCGCACCTCGGCCCTGCTCGCGCGCGTGACCACCATCACCACCATCTTCGGCGCAGAAGCCGCGGTGGAAGGCATGCAGCACATGGATGTTCTCGGCGTGATTTCCGTGCAGGAGATGCACGCGCAGCTCGTCTGAGGCCATGGCGTCGCAACTGGTCGAACTCGAACTGACCGACTGGGCCGGTGGCACGCCCAACGAGGCGTGGATTGCCGCGCTCGAGGCGGGCAAGGTGCTTTACTTTCCGCGCCTCGGGTTCGAACTGCGCTCGTCGGAGAAGAAGTTGCTCGATCCGGCCCTGCTGGCCGAGGGCGTGCGCAACATCAGCCTGGACGACAGTGGCAAGCTCAAGGGCGTCGCCGGAAGCGAGGCGACCCGACAGGCGGTGGCTGCCATGGTCGGGCGCTTTCGCAGCCAGTCGCGTCAGCTCATCGACGGGCTGTTGCCGCACTATGGCCCGGCGTTGCGGATGGCGCCCACCAGCTTCCGGCCGGCCCGGGTCGAGACGCGGGTGCAGTCGTGGCGCGCCGACGACAAGCGCCTGCACGTCGACTCATTTCCTTCGCGTCCCAACTATGGCGAGCGGATCCTGCGGGTCTTCACCAACCTCAACCCCGATGGCGCGCCGCGGGTCTGGCGCGTCGGCGAGCCGTTCGAAACGGTTGCCGAACGCTTCCTGCCGCGCGCCAAACCGTATTCGAGGCTGCAGGCCAGGCTGCTTCGCGCGCTGCGCGTGACCAAGTCGCTGCGCAGCGAATACGACCATCTGATGCTGCAGTTGCACGATGCGATGAAGTCCGATCTGGACTACCAGGCGCATTCCGAGCAGGAAACCGTGCCGTTCCCGCCGGGCTCGGTCTGGGTCTGTTTTTCGGACCAGACCTCGCACGCCGTGATGTCCGGGCAGTTCATGGCCGAACAGACCCTTCATCTGCCGGCCGCGAGCCAATACAATCCCGAGGCAAGTCCGCTGGCCATCCTGAGCCGGCTGACCGGACGACCTCTCGTCTGATTCCTGACAACTGACACCGCCGGACGGCGACGTTCGGCGGTTTCGCTTTTTGAGACAAGCAACCATGGCCACCATTCCCATCACCAAGCGCGGCGCCGCGAAGCTCCGCGAAGAACTCCACCGCCTCAAGACCGTCGACCGTCCCTGGGTCATCAATGCGATTTCCGAAGCGCGTGCCCAGGGCGACCTGAGCGAAAACGCCGAATACGAGGTCGCGAAGGATCGCCAGGGCTTCATCGAAGGACGCATCCAGGAAGTCGAAGGCAAACTCTCGGCCGCGCAGATCATCGACCCGACCGAACTCGATGCGGGCGGCAAGGTCGTGTTCGGCTCGACGGTGGAGCTCGAGGAAGAAGAAAGCGGCGAGGCGGTCAAGTACCAGATCGTCGGCGAGGACGAGGCAGACCTGAAGCTCGGCCTGATCAACATCTCCAGCCCGATCGCGCGCGCCCTGATCGGCAAGGAAGAGGGCGATACCGCCGAGGTGCAGGCGCCGGGCGGCCTCAAGCGATACGAAATCGTGGCGGTTCGCTACATCTGATGATGCGCGGCCTGGTCGCGCGCTTGCCGGGCGTCGTTGCGGCACTCTGGTGGGGCAGCCTGAGCACGACCGGGTTCCTGGTCGTGCCGTTGCTGTTCAAGCATCTGGCGACACCCGCCATCGCCGGCGCAATGGCTGCGAGATTGTTCACCGCGCAGACGTGGGTGTCGATGGCCTGCGCCTTGCTGTTGCTGATGGCAAGCCGTTCCGCCCGGTCCCCGGAAACAGCGGCGCGGGTGCATGCCGCGCTGCCCTTCGTACTGACCGGTCTGCTGCTGGCGCTGCTGGCCGAGTTCGGGGTCGCGCCGCGCATCGTGGCGCGCGACAACCTTGCACTCTGGCATGCCGTGGGCAGCGGCATGTACCTGTTGCAGTGGATCAGCGCCGCCGTCGTGCTCTGGCGCCTGCAGCGCTGAGGCTCACTCCTTCCAGAACTCCGCCACCCAGCGAGCAGGGCGGATGAAGCGAAAGCGCCGGTTGCGGCGCCCGGCCAGGGCATCGGGTGGGTTGCACTCGCCGTGAAAGATCATGATGCGCGCGTCCGGTGGCACGAAAGGCTCGGTCCAGTAGTTGGTCGGCCAGTCGGGAATGCCGTGGTATTTGAAACTCGGGCACCAACTCTCCGGCCAATACCCCAGAACGCCCTTGGCATGCATGAAGGCCGAGAGGTATTCCTGTTCGTTGCGATGCTCTGCGCGCACTTCTTCGGTGTGCGCGCGAAAGTGCGCCAGCACGTCGGGGTGCTTGCCGATCTCGAAGCGGTAGACCGACGAATTGCCCGTGATCGTGCGGCGGCGCCAGGGTCTCGCATAGTCCCGGATGATCAGGAACTCGCCGGGCCAGGTGAAGAAGTCGTCGAGCGGCCCGACGATCACCACGTCGAGGTCGATGAAAAGCGCCTTCCCGGTCAGGCCGTGCAGGTTCTCGTCAAAAGTGGTTAGCTTGTTCCAGCCATGGTCCTTCTGGCCCGGCTTGAGGTTGACCGTGAGCGGGGGGATCGGAAAGCACCGCACCTCCGGGCGTATGCCGGTGGCGTCGTCGGTCAGACAGACGAAACTGAACGCGCCCGTCAAATGGCGCCGCACCATTGCATAGAGGCGGTTGACGTACTCGGGTCCATATTTCGTGCCCCATTTCATGCAGAGCACATGGCGCGTGCCCGAATCGCCTCCGTCCGCCGGCGCTTGGGCGACCACTTCTCAATCCCCCTGGCGCTGCTTCTTGACCGACAGCGGCTTGCGCGGCTTGGCGCGCTTGATGTTGCCGCCGGGCGTGAGACGCTGGTTGCCGAGCACGCGCAGCGTCTTGATCTCCGGGCGCTGGCCGAACCGCTTGCTGTACTTGACCACCTTGATGTCGCGCGGGCCCGGCATGCGGTTTTCGTCGACCTCGGCACGCACTTTTTCCGGCAGCGGGCGCCACAGCACCAGCAGCTTGCCGATGTGCTGGATCGGCGCGGCGTCCAACTCGTCCGCGAGGGTGGCGAGCATGGCATCGCGCGCCAGCCGGTCGTCCGAGAAAACGCGGATCTTGATGAGTCCGTGCGCATTGAGGGCCGCATCGGCCTCCTTCTTGACGGCCGGCGTGAGCCCGTCGCCGCCGATCATCACGATCGGGTTCAGGTGGTGCGCTTCGGAGCGGTGCACCTTGCGCTGGGCGGGGGTCAGTTGAATGGCAGGCATGGCCGTATTATCGAAGCACTTTGAAACGGCCCCGCCGATGAGCACCAAAACAACCGGCAAGAAGGTCAACAAGGCCTGGCTGCACGACCATATCAACGACCCCTGGGTCAAGCTCGCGACGCGGGAGGGCTACCGCGCGCGGGCTGCCTACAAGCTCAAGGAGATCGACGAGACGCTCGGGTTGATCAAGCCGGGCCAGCTGGTCATCGACCTCGGCTCCACGCCGGGCGCGTGGAGCCAGTACGCACGGCGTCGCATGGCGCCGGACGGCGCTGCCTCGGGGCAGCTGCAGGGCACCATCATTGCCCTCGACATGCTGCCGATGGAGCCGATCGAGGGGGTGACCTTTCTGCAGGGAGACTTCCGCGAGGCAGAGGCGGTGACCAGGCTCGAAGCTGCGCTTCAGGGGCGCAAGGCCGACGTGGTGGTCTCGGACATGGCTCCCAACCTGTCGGGCATTTCCTCGGCCGACGCGGCGCGGATCACGCATCTGGTGGAACTTGCTGTCGAATTCGCCGGTCAGCACATGAAGGCCGAGGGGGCGCTGGTCGCGAAGCTGTTCCATGGCAGCGCCTACGACACGCTGTACAAGCTGTTTCGCGACACCTTCCGGACCGTCAAACGCATCAAGCCGAAGGCCTCGCGCGACAAGTCCGCCGAGACTTTTCTGGTCGGCATCGGTCTCAAGGTGACGGATACGCCTTGATACTTCCTCGCAAAACCGTGCGGTGCCTGTGGCTGATAGGGTCAAACAAGGCTATTTCGCAGCTTGAAAAGCCTAAAATGAGCGTCAATTGCCTGCCTGGTGCGCAGCTTTCATCGTTCTGTCATGCGCGCCCTACGACTGGAGCTTCGGTTTGAACAATCAGTGGTTTTCTAAAATTGCCGTCTGGCTCGTCATTGCGATGGTGTTGTTCACTGTGTTCAAGCAGTTCGACACCCGCGGGGCCGCCGGTGCGGGCTACGTCGGTTATTCCGACTTCCTCGAGGAAGTTCGGGGCAATCGCATCAAGAGCGCGACGATCCAGGAGGGCCAGGGCGGCAGCGAGATCGTGGCCGTCACCAACGACGATCGCAAGATCCGCACGACGGCTACCTACCTCGACCGCGGCCTGGTCGGCGACCTGATCGCCAACAACGTGAAATTCGACGTCAAGCCGCGCGAAGAAGGCTCGCTGCTCATGACGCTGCTCGTGAGCTGGGGCCCCATGCTGCTGCTGATCGGCGTCTGGGTCTACTTCATGCGGCAGATGCAGGGCGGGGGCAAGGGCGGAGCGTTCAGCTTCGGCAAGAGCAAGGCCCGCATGATGGACGAGAACAACAACACGGTCACCTTCGCCGACGTCGCGGGCTGCGACGAGGCCAAGGAAGAGGTCAAGGAGGTCGTCGACTTCCTGAAGGATCCACAACGCTTCCAGAAGCTCGGCGGACGCATCCCCCGCGGCCTGCTGCTGGTCGGCCCGCCCGGTACCGGCAAGACCCTGCTGGCCAAGTCGATCGCCGGCGAAGCCAAGGTGCCGTTCTTCTCGATCTCGGGTTCCGATTTCGTCGAAATGTTCGTCGGCGTCGGCGCGGCCCGCGTGCGCGACATGTTCGAAAACGCCAAGAAGAACGCGCCCTGCATCATCTTCATCGACGAAATCGATGCGGTGGGGCGGCAGCGTGGCGCCGGTCTCGGCGGCGGCAACGACGAGCGCGAGCAGACCCTGAACCAGATGCTGGTCGAGATGGACGGCTTCGAAACCAACCTGGGTGTGATCGTGGTGGCCGCCACCAACCGCCCGGACATCCTGGACGCTGCGCTGCTGCGTCCCGGCCGTTTCGACCGGCAGGTCTACGTGACGCTGCCCGACATCCGGGGTCGCGAGCAGATCCTCAATGTGCACATGCGCAAGGTCCCGTTGGGCCAGGACGTCAACGCGAGCGTGATCGCGCGCGGCACGCCCGGCATGTCCGGCGCCGACCTGGCCAATCTTTGCAACGAGGCTGCCTTGATGGCCGCACGCCGCAACGCGCGCGTGGTCGAGATGCAGGACTTCGAGAAGGCGAAGGACAAGATCTTCATGGGCCCCGAGCGCAAGAGCATGGTCATGCCCGAGGAAGAGCGCCGCAACACCGCCTACCACGAGTCCGGCCACGCGCTGATCGGCAAACTGCTGCCGAAGTGCGACCCGGTGCACAAGGTCACGATCATTCCGCGCGGCCGCGCGCTGGGCGTGACGATGAGCCTGCCGGCGCAGGACCGCTACAGCTACGACCGCGATTACATGCTGAACCAGATCAGCATGTTGTTCGGTGGCCGCATCGCTGAAGAAGTGTTCATGAACCAGATGACCACCGGCGCCAGCAACGACTTCGAGCGTGCAACTTCGATCGCCCGCGACATGGTCACGCGCTACGGCATGACCGACGCGCTGGGACCGATGGTCTACGCCGAGAACGAAGGCGAAGTGTTCCTTGGCCGCTCGGTCACCAAGACCACGAACATGAGCGAGCAGACCATGGAAAAGGTCGACAGCGAGGTGCGCCGCATCATCGACGAGCAGTACGCGCTCGCGCGTCGCCTGATCGAGGAAAACAGCGACAAGATGCACGCGATGGCCAAGGCGCTGCTCGAATGGGAGACCATCGACAGCGAACAGCTCGACGACATCATGGCCGGCAAGGAGCCGCGTCCGCAGAAGGACTGGACGCCGCGCGTGCCGTCCTCCGGCAGCAACAGCGGCGGCGGCGCCGGCGGTTCGCCTGCGGTCAAGCCGGACCCGGCGTCGAACGCAGCCTGAACGTGGTTCACTGCCAGTCAACGGGGCCTCGGGCCCCGTTTTTTCGTGAGGGGGGTGGCAGCGAATGAGGTCCGTCTGGCAAACCAGCCGGTTCGCGATCGACCTGCGCGTCCCGCAGGTCATGGGCATCGTCAACCTCACGCCCGATTCCTTCTCGGATGGCGGTGAAAACGTCCGTCCGGAAGTGGCGCTGCGCCACTGCGAACGACTGATCGGCCAAGGCGCGCACATCCTGGACATCGGCGGCGAGTCCACGCGGCCGGGCAGTCCGCCCGTGCCGCTCGAACTGGAGCTCCAGCGGCTTTTGCCTGTGGTGCACGAGGCTGTCAAGTTCGGCGTCCCGGTGTCGATCGACACCTACAAACCCGAAGTGATGCGTGTCGTGCTGGACCTGGGCATCGACATCGTCAACGACGTGTGGGCGCTGCGCCAGCCGGGCGCACGCGAGGCGGTCGCAGCGCACCCCTCGTGCGGGGTTTGCCTGATGCACATGCACCGCGAGCCGCGGACCATGCAGACGGCGCCCATGACCGGCGATGTGGTTGCGCAGGTGACGTCATTTCTGACGCAATGCGCAGAGGAGTTGCGGGCGTTCGGTGTCGATGCCGCGCGCATCGTGCTGGACCCCGGCATCGGATTCGGCAAGACCGCATCGCAGAATTTTGCGCTGCTGGCGCGCCAGGCCGAACTGCTGGCCGCAGGCTACCCCGTGCTGGCGGGCTGGTCGCGTAAATCCACGCTGGGCACAGTGAGCGGCATCGGGACCGCGTCGCAGCGCGTGCTGCCGAGCGTCGCGGCGGCGTTGCTGGCGGTCGAGCGCGGCGCCCGCATCGTGCGGGTGCATGATGTGGCCCAGACGGTCGGCGCGCTTGCAGTGTGGCAGGCGATGCATGCCGAAGAGACACAACAACAATGGAGCGAACTCCCCCCATGACACGCCAGTATTTCGGTACCGACGGCATCCGTGGCACCGTCGGTCAGCCGCCGATCACCCCCGATTTCGTTCTGCGCCTGGCCCATGCGGTCGGCCGCGTGCTCAAGCGAACGGAAGCGCGCCCGCGCGTGCTCATCGGCAAGGACACACGCATTTCCGGCTACATGCTCGAGAGCGCGCTGGAGTCGGGTTTCAACTCGGCCGGCGTCGACGTGGTGCTGCTCGGTCCGCTGCCTACGCCGGGCGTGGCCTACCTCACACGGGCGCAGCGCGCCAGTCTGGGCGTGGTGATCAGCGCCAGCCACAACGCGTTTGCGGACAATGGCATCAAGTTCTTCAGCGCACAGGGCACCAAGCTCGACGACGAGTGGGAGCTGGCCGTCGAGGCTGCGCTGCAGGAGCCACCCGTGTGGGCGGAGTCCGCGGCGCTCGGCAAGGCCCGACGCCTGGACGACGCGGCGGGACGCTACACCGAGTTCTGCAAGAGCACCTTTGCCAGCGACTTGACGCTGCGTGGCTTGCGGCTGGTGGTCGACGGCGCTCACGGCGCTGCCTACCAGGTCGCACCGCAGGTGTTCCATGAACTCGGCGCCGACGTGACCAGCATCGGTTGCGCGCCAGACGGCCTCAACATCAACAAGGGTGTCGGTGCCACCCATCCGGAGGCACTCATCGAGGCGGTGAAGGCCCAGGGTGCCGACTACGGCATCGCGCTGGACGGCGACGCCGACCGGCTGCAGCTGATCGATGCCACCGGCCGGCTGTTCAATGGCGACGAGTTGCTGTACCTCATGGTCACGGAGCGCCTTGCCAGGGGCGACAAGATCGAAGGCGTGGTCGGGACACTGATGACCAACAAGGCCATCGAAGTGGCGTTGCGCGCGCGCGGGATCGAGTTCGTCCGCGCAAAGGTGGGCGACAGGTACGTGCTCGAGGAATTGCACCGACGCGGCTGGTTGCTCGGCGGCGAGGGTTCGGGGCACCTGCTCGCGCTCGACCGTCACACCACGGGCGACGGCATCGTCAGCGCGTTGCAGGTGCTGCAGGCCTGCGTGCGGTCCGGCAAGCGCGTGGCGGAGCTGCTGGCCGACGTGCAGCTGTTCCCGCAGACGCTCATCAATGTCCGCCTGCGCGACGGGCAGGACTGGCGCACCAACCAGGCGCTGGTGGCGGAGACCGAGCGCACCGAGGCTGAACTTGGCGACAGCGGCCGCGTGCTGATCCGGGCCAGTGGCACCGAACCCTTGCTGCGCGTCATGGTGGAGGCGCGCGAAGCCGCACAGGCGGAAGCCTGCGCCCGTCGGCTGGTCGCGCAGGTGGAAGCGCAATAGCGACCGCGTGGCGCGCGGTCGCTGGCGGAGGGGCGCAGCTCAGAACCGGGTGATCGGCATCTCGGCTTCGCGCTTGTCGGCCGAATACTTGCCCAGCTCCCATTTGGCGATGGCGTTGCGATGCACCTCGTCCGGGCCGTCGGCGAAGCGCAGCGTGCGCGCCTGCGCATAGGCGTTGGCCAGCGGGAAGTCGTCGCACATGCCGCCGCCGCCGTGCACCTGCATGGCCCAGTCGATCACCTGGCAGGCCATCGTCGGGGCGACCACCTTGATCATCGCGATCTCGTTCTTGGCGACCTTGTTGCCGGCCACGTCCATGAGCCAGGCGGCCTTGAGGGTGAGCAGGCGCGCCATGTCGATCTTGCAACGCGCCTCGGCGATGCGTTCCTGCGTGACGGTCTGCGACGCCACGGTCTTGCCGAAGGCGACGCGCGAGGAGGCGCGCTTGCACATCAGTTCGAGCGCGCGCTCGGCGAGGCCGATCAGCCGCATGCAGTGGTGGATGCGTCCGGGGCCGAGGCGGCCTTGTGCGATCTCGAAACCGCGGCCTTCGCCGAGCAGGATGTTGTCGACCGGCACCCGCACGTCCTCGAAGTACATCTCGACGTGGCCGTGCGGCGCGTCGTCATAGCCCATGACGTTGAGCGGCCGCACGATGCGGATGCCATTCGCATCGGCCGGCACGATCACCATGCTCTGCTGCGAGTGGCGCGGCGCTTCGGGGTCGCTCTTGCCCATGGTGATGAAAACGGCGCAGCGCGGGTCCGCCGCCCCCGAGATCCACCACTTGTGACCGTTGATCACGTACTCGTTGCCGTGGCGAACGATGCGCGTGGAGATGTTGGTCGCATCGCTCGAGGCGACGTCGGGCTCGGTCATGGCAAAGGCCGAGCGGATCTGCCCTTCCAGCAGTGGCTTGAGCCAGCGCGCCTTGATGTCCTCCGAGCCGTAGCGGGCGATGGTTTCCATGTTGCCGGTGTCTGGCGCGGAGCAATTGAAGGCTTCGCTCGCCCAGGGCACCGCGCCCATGATCTCGGCCAGCGGTGCGTACTCCTGGTTGGTCAAGCCAGCACCGGAGTAGCCGGAGGCAGAGGCGCTGTCGACCGGCAGGAACAGGTTCCAAAGCCCTTGCGCCTTGGCCTTTTCCTTGAGCTTCTCGACCGTTTTCAACGCCGTCCAGCGCTTGCCGGCGGCCGTGTTGGCGGCGAGCTCGGCGTGGTAGTCGGCCTCGGCCGGATAGATGTGGTCGTCCATGAACGCTTGGACGCGCTTCTGCAGTTCTTTGGTCTTGGCCGAATATTCGAAATCCATGGTGTCTCCTGAGGTCGGGGAAAAAGTGGCCTGCCTATGCCTTCTGGGCGAACTGCCAGGCCATTTCGGCCATCGGGCGCGCACCGCGGCCGGAGGCCACGGCTTGCTCGCTCGATGCGGTGCCGGCCTCGACCCGCTTGGCAATGCCTTGCAGGATCGCAGCCATGCGGAACAGGTTGTAGGCCTGGTAGAAGTTCCAGTCGGGCGCGAGCGCCTCGGGCGTGGTGAGCCCGGTGCGGTCGCAGTAGGTGCGGATGTATTCGCTCTCGGTCGGGATGCCGAGGCTCTTGTGGTCGAGCCCGCCGATGCCGCGGAACGTGACGCCCGAGATGTGCCAGCTCATGCAGTGGTAGCTGAAGTCGGCCAGCGGGTGGCCCAGCGTCGACAGCTCCCAGTCGAGCACCGCGATCACGCGTGGCTCGGTGGCATGGAACATCAGGTTGTCGAGCCGATAGTCGCCGTGCACGATCGACACCATGCGCTCGTCGCGCGCGCTCGCCGGCATGTTGGCGGGCAGCCATTCGATGAGCCTGTCCATCTCCGGGATGGGCTGCGTGACCGAAGCCATGTACTGCTTGCTCCAGCGTCCGATCTGGCGCTCGAAATAGCTGCCGGGCTTGCCGTAGTCGGCCAGGCCGCGCTCGGCGTACTTGACGGTGTGCAGCGCAGCGATGACGCGGTTCATTTCGTCGTAGATCGCAGCGCGCTCGGCGTTGCCCATGCCGGGCAGGGCCTGATCCCAGAGCACACGGCCCTCCATGAACTCCATCACGTAGAAGGCGCGGCCGATGATGCTCTCGTCGGTGCACAGGCAGTGCATCTGCGGCACCGGCACGTCGGTGCCGGCCAGGCCGCTCATGACCTTGAATTCGCGCTCGATCGCATGGGCCGAGGGCAGCAGTTTCGCGACAGGGCCGGGCTTGGCGCGCATCACGTAGCTCTTGCCTGGCGTGAGCAGCTTGTAGGTCGGGTTCGACTGGCCGCCCTTGAACATCTCGACCGTGAGCGGGCCCTGAAAGCCTTCGAGATTCTTTTCGAGCCAGGCGGTCAGCGCGCCGATGTCGAACGCATGCTGGGCGGAAACGGCGCGGGTGCCGATGAAATTCTGGAAGTCGCTCATGGTGTCAGACGTCGGCTTCGGAAATGCGCATCAGGGCGCTGCGGTCGAGCACCACCAGGCCGGCCGGCTCGATGCGGATGGCGTTCTCGCGCTCCATCGACTTCAATTCCTGGTTCACGCGCTGGCGCGACGCGCCGAGCAGCTGGGCCAGCTCTTCCTGCGCCAGGTGCAGCCCGATGCGCATCTGGCTGCCGTCGGCGAGATTCGGTACGCCGTAGCTGCGCACCAGGTGGATCAATTGCTTGGCCAGCCGTGCCCGCAAGGGCAGGGTGTTGAGGTCCTCGACCAACCCGAACAGCGTGCGGATGCGGCGCGCCTGCAACCGCATCAGCGCTTCGTAGAGCTCCACATGCGCGGCCAGGATTTTCTGGAAGTCGGCGCGTGCCACGTTGAGCGTGGTCGTGTCCCCATGCGCATAGGCGTCGTGCGTGCGGCGTTCGCCATCGAACATCGCCACGTCGCCGAACCAGATGCCCGGCTCGACGTAAGTCAGGGTGACCTGCTTGCCCGAGACCGCCGTCGAGCTCACCCGCACCGCGCCCTTGGCGCAAGCGATCCAGGTTTCTGGCGGATCGCCGCGTGCAGCCAGCAGGTCGCCGTCTTTGTGACGTTTGACGAAAGCACATCGAAGAATGTCGTGGCGAAGCGAAGGTGAGAGTGACGAGAACCAGCGACCGGCGTTGATCGCCTCGCGTTCGTCGATGGTAAGAATGGGGTCGTCCATTGGTCTGTCCTGTCGGAGACTGAAAAGGGTGGGGTTGTCGCTGTCGCGACCCGGCGCTACTCGTAGCGAGGCGTGGTTTTGGCGAGGAATGCGGCGATGCCGATGCCGGCATTCGCATGGTGAAGGTTGCGCACGAAGTGGTCTCGCTCCTGCGAGAGTTGTTGCGCGAAGCTGGCGCCTCGTGCGTCGTTCAGCAACTCCTTGATGCTGGCCAGTGCATTCGGCGCGCGATCGGCCAGCCTGTCGGCCAGCGTGAGCGCCGCCTGCAAAGCCTGGCCAGGCTCCACCAACTCGTTGACGAGCCCCAGCGCATGCAGCCTGGGGGCCGCGATGCGGTCGCCGCCCATGAGCCATTCGCTCGCAAGCTGTCGCGGCAACGCTTGCGCGAGCTGCCAGCTCAGGCCTCCGTCGGGCGACAGCGCGATGTTGCTGTAGGAAGCCGCAAAGACGGCGTCGCGCGCCGAGATCACGAAGTCGCAGGCCAGCGCCAGCGCGAAGCCGGCGCCGGCGGCAGCACCTTCGACCGCAGCGATCACGGGCTTCGGAAATGCCCGTATCGAGTCGATCCAGTTGTGCAGGCCCTCGACGCTTTCGGCCTGCGCGGCGGGCTCGCGCTCGCGGTTCGCGGCCAGCCGCTGCAACGAGCCGCCCGCGCTGAACCAGGCGCCGTCGCCCACGATCACGACGTTGCGCACTTCGTTGCTGTTCTCGGCGCCGTTGAGCGCTTCGATGCCTGCGGCATACATTTCCGGCCCGAGCGCATTGCGTTGCGACGGATTGGCGAGCGTCAGCAGCATCGTCCGGCCTTCGGTGCGGCTTTTGAGTTCGGCGGTCATGCTTCTTCTTCGTGCATCAGGCTGAGGCCGAGCGCGCCACGGCGGCGCAGCCACGGGCTGGGACGGTAACGCGGGTCGCCGTAGACCGTCTGCAGATTGAACAGCACCTCCAGCATGTTGGTGGGGCCGTAGAGGTTGCCCATCGCCAAAGGGCCTTGCGGGTAGCCGAGGCCGCGCGTCACCGCCGTTTCCAGGTCGGCCGGCGAGCACACTTCCTGCTGGCACATGTCGGCTGCGATATTGACGATGGCGGCCACCACGCGCTGCGTGACGAAGCCGCCGCTGTCGCGGATCACGCTCACGGCCTTGCCGTCCCGCGCGAACAGCGCGTGTGCCGCGTCGCGGATGTCGACGCGCGTGGCCGGGTTGGTGGCGAGCACGCGACGTCGGGTTGCCGCGTCGTCGATCATCATGTCGATGCCGACCGTGCGGGTGGCGTCGAGGCGCTCCACGGCTGCGACGGTGGTCACGTCGAAACCCAGTGGCGCGACCAGGATCAGCGCCGTGGTCGAAGGCGTGGCACCGGTCTCGATCTGTGCGCCGAGGTCGTGTACCAGTTTGATCAGCTCGGCGCGGCGCGCCGCGCGCGGCGAGATCCAGACGCCCGGCAGCACTTCCGGCTTCGGCGCAGGCGGCTCTTCTGCCGCTTGCTGTGTGCCGTCCGGGTAGCGGTAGAAGCCTTCGCCGGTCTTGCGGCCGAGGGCGCCGGCCGCAAGACGCTGCGCCGTGATCACGCTGGGACGGAAACGGGGCTCCTCGTAGTACTGGTGGTAGATCGACTCCATGACCGGATGCGACACGTCCAGCCCGGTCAGGTCGAGCAGTTCGAAGGGGCCGAGCCGGAAGCCGGCCTGGTCCTTCAGGATGCGGTCGATCGTTGCGAAGTCCGCCACGCCTTCGCCCGCGATGCGAAGCGCTTCAGTGCCATAGCCGCGGCCCGCATGGTTGACGATGAAGCCGGGCGTGTCCTGCGCCCGTACCGCTTTGTGCCCCATTTGTTCGGCAAAGCCCGCAAGCCGCCCGCAGACCTCGGCGCTGGTCTTGAAGCCCGCAATGACTTCCACCACCTTCATCAACGGCACCGGATTGAAGAAGTGGAAACCTGCGCAGCGCTCCGGGTGCGCCAGGGCCTTGGCAATGGCCGTCACGGACAGAGACGATGTGTTGGTGGCCAGCACCGTGGCGGGCGCGACGACGGATTCGAGCGTGCGAAACAACTGGCGTTTCGCCTCCAGGTCTTCGATGATGGCTTCCACCACCAGATCACAGCCGACCAGCTCTTCCATGGACGTGACTGCCCGAACCCGCGCCACCAGTGCGTCGCGTGCCTGTGCGTCGAGCTTGCCTTTGGCGTGCAGTTTGTCCCACTGTTCCGAGAGCGAGGCGATCCCGCGCTCGGCCGCGCCCGGCAGGCTGTCCATCAAAAACACCTCGCTGCCGGCCTGCGCCGCCATTTGCGCGATGCCACGGCCCATGGCGCCAGCGCCGATGACCGCGGTTTTAGAAAAATTCACGTTCATTTGATAAATGTCTCCGGATGAAAGAAACGGTGCGACTGCGTGTCAGAATCTGCTTACTTTAGATTGCAATTGCGCGACCCATCTTGAACCTCAGACGCATCCTGGCCACCCTGGCTTTGCTGGGGCTCGCACTTCCATCCATGGCATTGACGATCGGTCGGCCTCAAGGCGCGACCTGGATCGGCAAGCCGCTTGATCTGATCATTCCTCTCTCCCTCGAAGAGGGCGAGAGGGGCAACAATCTTTGCCTGGAAGCCGAAGTCGTTCAGGGCGATGCGAGGATCGACGATCGACGTGTGACTGTATCGCTGGAACCGGGTTCGGCGGCGGGGAACTCCCGTTTGCACGTTCGCTCCACCGTCGCCATCGAGGAGCCGGTGGTGAATGTGACAGTGCGGGCGGGCTGTGAGGCGCGGTCGATCCGCACCTACGTCCTGCTGGCCGATGTACCGCCTGAGGCAGTGACTTTGCCGAGCCCGGCACCCTCGACTGCGGCGCCGCTGGCCGGCGCTGCTGCCTTGGTGGTGCCGGAGCGCAGTGCCCGCACGTCGCGTGGCAGCGCCACTTCCGGCGCCGCCGCCGGCAACGGTGGTACGTCGCGACGCAGCACCGCGCCGCCGCGCGCCGCCGGGAACACGGAGCGTGCAGAAGCCGCCCCGCCGCAGCCGCGTCGTTCCGTCGCCGCAGCGCAAGCGCCCGCCCGTGTCGCGCCGGCCGTGCGGCCGAACCAGCCCGCCACCGCACCCGCCGCGCGCACGCCGGCGGCGCCTCGTGCCGCTGCCGCGCCTGCCGGACCACGCCTGCAAGTCGACGCGCTCGAGCCCGTGCCGGTCGGCGACGCCGGCCTGCAGGCTTCGCCATCCCTTTCGTTGCCGGGCACCAATGACGTGGCCCGCCGCGCCGAAGCCGCGGCCCAATGGCGCGCCCTGTCTGCGCCGCCGGAAGAGGCGCAACGCGATGCCCAGCGCATCCAGTCGCTCGAGGCGACGTTGAAGGCACTGCGCGACCAGACGGCCGAGAACCAGCGCACCTTGCTGGCCATGCGCAGCGAACTGGCCGAAGCCCGGGACAGCCGCTACAACAACCCCCTGGTGTATGCCCTCGCGCTGCTGTTGCTGCTGGCGCTGATCGCCATCGTCATGCTGTGGCGCATGTCGCGCCGCACGGTGGCGCCGGCCTGGTGGGGCGAGGGGCCTGAACCCCGCCGCGGCGACCGCGCGCCGCAGCCCGCCGACAGCCAGTTCGACGATCCGGACGAACATCCGATCACCCAGCCCGATGGTTTGCGCCCGGTCGGAGAACTCGATCCGCGCCATGCGGCGTTGCTGGCGTCGACCAATGCCGACACGCCGTACGGGAGCATGCCGGAGTCCGCGCCGATGCGGACCGACGGATTGGCGGCGCGGCCGGTCAACACCGAGGAATTGTTCGATGTGCAGCAGCAGTCGGACTTCTTTCTTTCGCTGGGGCAGCACGACCAGGCGGTCGCGGTGCTGGTCGAACACATTGCCGACAACCCCGAGACCAGTGCACTGGCCTACCTCGATCTCTTCAAGATCTACCACGCCCTCGGCCGGCGGGAAGACTATGCCCGGCTGAGCGAGGACTTCGAGCGCGCCTTCAATGCCGAGGTGCCGGCGTTCGACGATTTCTCGCTCGGAGGTCGCGGGTTGGAGCATTACCGTGGCGCCCTCGCGCGCATCGAATCGCAGTGGCCTGCTGCAGGCACTTTGGCGCTGATCGAGGAGCTCATCTTTCGCAAGCCCGGCGTACACGATGACGAGGCGTTCGACCTGGCCGCGTACCAGGAACTGCTGCTGTTGTATGCGGTGGCCAAAGAGGTGATCGACCCCGACAGCGCCCCGCCGGCGCCGGTCACGCCGCTGTCGTTCGTCGACACCTTCGCGCACCAGGATCAGACGACCGCGCCGGCCACGCTGTTCGACGAGATTGCTCCGACGCAGCCGATGCACGCTGCGGAACCGGAGCAGGCAGCACCGGTGCTGCCACCGTCGATCTACGGCGGTATTGACGAGGGGCTGCATTCCGACACGGTGTTGATTCCCGATGCGCCCGTGCTGCCGCCGTCTTCGGAGGAGCCTGCTGCGTCCGCCAAGCCGCCCGTCGACGTGGATCTTGCCGAGTTCGATCGCACGGCCTTCGAAACGCTCGCGGCACCGATCGAGCCGGCCCCATCGCCGCCACCCGCCAGCGATCCGCACACGATCGATTTCGATCTCTTCGATCCGGCGACCGAAGCCGAGATCGCGCCCCGCATCATCAAACGCTGAGCCGCCCGGATTCATTCCGGGCGCGGCAATCGTTCGACGGCAATGCTGATGCCCATGGCCAGCATCAGGGCCGCGAAGCCGACCCAGCTCATCCACGCCGCGGCATCGTGCAACAGCAGCCAGCCCCCGGCTGCCGCGCCAATCGCCTGACCGATGTAGATGCCCGAGCTGTTGAGCGCGACCGATCCCGAGGCCAGGCTCGGGGCCAGGCCGACCAGCCGCGCCTGCTGCGCAGAGTTGGCTGCGAAGCAGCCAAGGCCCCAGGGCGCCAGGAGCAGCGCGAGCACAGCGAAACTCCGGCCGAGCGGCCAGAGCAACAAGCTCAGCGCGATCAACGACGTGGTGACGAGCACCATTCGGCCGGCGCCCACACGGTCGATGTACCGGCTCACTGCGAGGTTGCCCAACAGCCCGCAAACCCCGAACCAGGCCCACAGCAGGCTGAGCGTGGTGGCATCGGCACCGAGTTGCTGCTTCACCAGCGGCGCGAAATAGCTGAACAGCACGAACTGGCCTGCCCCCTGCAACGCCGTGACCGACACCACGCCCATGAGCACCGGACTCCTGAACACGCGCACCCAGGCGGCACGCGACAACGCTGCCGGACGAATGCCGGGTGGCAACGTGACCCACACCCAGACCGAAGTGATCAGCGCCGCCACCGCAATCGCGACAAAGGCGGTTCGCCATCCGAAGTGGCCGCCGATCAATGCGCCGATCGGCAGGCCGAGCACGGATGCCATCGACCAGCCGAGAAAGACGAAGGTCACGGCGCGGCCGCGCTGCTCGGGTGGCACCAGCAAGCCGACGCAAGCAGCCGCCTGCGGCGTGAAAACGGCGGGCGCGATCACGGTCAACATCCGCACGACCAGCAGGCCCAGATAGCTCGGCATCAACGCGCCGGCGACGTGGCCGATGGCATACCAGACCATCGACAGGGCCAGCAACGCCCGTCGATCCCAGCCTGCCACCATCGCGGCCAGCAGCGGCGCACCAAGGCATACCACGACCGCCGCCGCAGTGATCAACTGGCCCGCCGCCGCGGCGCTCACGCCGAAGGACGCGCTGATCTCGTTGAGGGTACCGGCCACCACCATCACGCCGGTGCCGATCACGAAGTTGCCGGCCAACAGCGCCCACAGCGCGGCCGGCATCGGCGGCCGGTTCAACGTCGAACCTGCAACGCGCCCGGGTTGACGATGTTGGTCGGGTTGCCCTTGATGAAGCTCACTACGTTGTCGAAGGCCTGGCCGAAATACATCTCGTAGCTCTCCTGCTCGACGTAACCGATGTGCGGTGTGCAGATGCAGTTCTCCAGCCGGAGCAGCGCATGGCCCTGCAACGGGGGCTCGCTCTCGAACACGTCGATGGCGGCCAGACCCGGTCGCCCGCGGTTGAGCGCCGCGAGCAAGGCATCGGGCTCGACCAGTTCGGCGCGCGAGGTGTTGACGAACAGGGCGGTCGGCTTCATGCGCGAGAGGTCTTCCAGCGTGACCAGGCCGCGCGTCTCGTCCATCAGGCGCAGATGCACCGAAAGAACGTCGGCGTTCTCGAACAGGGCTTCGCGGCTGGCTGCAATCTGGAAGCCGTCCGAACGGGCCTTGCTGCAGCTCGCCTCGCGCCCCCAGATCACCACCTGCATGCCGAACGCCTGTCCGTAGCGTGCGACCAGCTGACCGATGCGGCCGTAGCCCCAGATGCCGAGCGTCTTGCCCTTGAGCACCGAACCCAGCCCGAAGTTGGGCGGCATCGATGCCGACTTGAGGCCTGATTGTTGCCAGGCGCCGTGCTTCAGGTTGCTGATGTACTGGGGCAGGCGCCGCATCGCGGCCATGGTGAGCGCCCAGGTCAGCTCGGCCGGCGCCAGCGGGGAGCCGCTTCCTTCCGCCACCGCAATGCCGAGTTCGCTGCAGGCGTTCACATCGACGTGGCTGCCGACGCGGCCAGTTTGCGAAATGAGCTTGAGCTTGGGGAGCTTTTCGACCAGCTGGCGCGAGATCTGCGTGCGTTCCCGGATCAGAACGATCACGTCGGCATCCTTCAGCCGCACCGACAACTGCCCGATGCCCTTGACTGTGTTGGTGTAGACCTTGGCCGCGTAGGCGTCGAGTTTGGCGGCGCAGCGCAGCTTGCGCACTGCATCCTGGTAGTCGTCGAGGATCACGATGTTCATGGCACGTTATTGTGCCTTGCGCTACCTCTGCCGCAGGACCGCTCCGGCTCAGTGCACCGTGCGCTGCGCCTCGTCGGCGGCCTCCAGCGCTGCCAGACGGTCCAGCTCGGCACAGACATCGGCCATGCGACCCGAAAGCACGACACGGCCCGAGGCGCGGCCGGCGCGCTGGCTGTCGAGCACACGCACCACCCGCAAGGGGCGCGCGGCCGGGGCCACAGTCGACGCAGCAGGCCGTGCGGTGCAGGCAGGTCGCACGGCCACGTAGCGCAAGCCGCCGTTGTGATGTGCGCGGCGTGCGGGCAACCAACGACTGGCCAGCGATTGCAGCGGCATGAACAGGTCGGTGAAAGTCAGAAGAGCGATTCCCATGTGAACTCCAGAAAGTCAGAGATTGAACACAGGCAGGATTGCTTTTCGTCCGGCGTCGACAGGGTGATGGCCTTTCGCCATACGCCCGCCACCTGTCGCTGCCGGTGAATGGCTACATCAGCATCGTGTTGCGGATGAGGCCGACGGCGAGCCCTTCGATTTCGAAAGGCTCGCCAGGCTGGACGATGATGGTCGGGTAGTCGGGATTCTCGGCGTGCAGTTCGATCACCGACTTGTTGCGCCGCAGCCGCTTGACGGTGACTTCGTCGCCGAGCCGGGCCACGACGATCTGTCCGTTGCGCGCCTCCTTCGTAGCCTGCACGGCGAGCAGATCGCCATCCATGATGCCGGCGTCGCGCATCGACATGCCTCGCACCTTGAGCAGGTAATCGGGCTGGCGCTGAAACAGCGTGTTCTCGACGTAGTAGGTCTGATCGACATGCTCCTGCGCGAGGATGGGCGAGCCGGCGGCCACCCGGCCGACGAGCGGCAGCGCAAGTTGGGCCATGCCAGGCAATCCCAACGAATACTGGCTGGACCGCGTTTCGTTGATGGCGCGCAGCGCTTCGCTCTTGAGGCGAATGCCACGGGAGGTGCCGCTGACCAGCTCGATCACCCCTTTGCGAGCCAGCGCCTGCAGATGCTCCTCGGCCGCGTTGGCCGACTTGAACCCGAGTTCGGCCGCGATTTCGGCGCGCGTGGGCGGCGCACCGGTGCGCGCGATCGCGCTCTGGATCAAGTCCAGGATCTGTTGTTGACGGGCGGTAAGCTTGACGGCGAAGGTCGACAGGTTGAGCATGCGTTGACTCCTTGCGGCACTGGTTGCATATCCAGTAGCTGTATTTTTAACCAGTTTCCGAAAGTTGGCAAGTGATGGCGAATCAATCCGGCTCCCTGACCGACACGCTCCGGCGTGTCATCGTGCTGGGCACGGGGGGCACCATCGCGGGACGAGCGGCGCGGCCCGGCGACAACATCGGCTATTCGGCCGCCGAGGTCGGGGTCGCGGAACTTCTGGCGGGGATCGATGCGCCGGCGGGTGTCACGCTCCACGCGGAGCAGGTCGCGCAGGTCGACAGCAAGGACATGGAGTTCACCATCTGGCTCGCCCTGGCGCTGCGCTGCGAACATTGGCTTGCGATGGACGATGTCGCCGGCGTCGTCATCACCCACGGTACCGACACCCTCGAAGAGACCGCCTTCTTTTTGCAGTCCGTCATGGCGCCCGGCAAGCCCGTGGTGCTGACCTGCGCCATGCGGCCCGCCAGCGCGCTTTCGCCCGACGGTCCCCAGAACGTGCGCGATGCGATCGTGGTCGCCGCCACGCCCGGCGCGCGCGGCGTGGTGGCGGTGTGTGCCGGCACGATTCACACGGCGCTGGACGTGCGGAAAGTGCACCCCTACAGGCTCGACCCGTTTTCGTCGGGCGATGCCGGCGCGCTCGGATATGTCGAGGAGGGCCTGGTGCGCCCGGTTCGCGACTGGCCAGGCGGCGAACCCACCGTCGTCTTGAAGTCACCGATCGGCGCACCACCGCGGGTGGAGATCGTCACGAGTCACGCGGGTGCGCGCGGCGCGGTGGTGGATGCATTGGTACGCGAGCGCCAGGCTGGGGCTCCCGACGCAGTCCAGGGCCTGGTGCTGGCGGCGACCGGCAACGGCACCTTGCATCACGATCTGGAGGCCGCGGCCATGCGTGCGCAGGAGGCGGGTATCGTCGTGCTGCGTGCCACGCGTTGTGGCGACGGGCGCATCCTGCCGAAGCCCTCCGACGCGTTGCGGGATGCGGGCGGGCTGAGTCCGGTCAAGGCCCGCATCTCGCTCATGCTCGAATTGCTCGGCACTGTGCGTTGAGCGCCCATGTTCGCGGCGCTGCAGTCTCACCCCTGGGCCTACCCGGTGCTGGAGGCGGTGCACATCGTCGGTATCGGTCTCTTGCTCGGCAACCTCGTGTTGCTCGAGTTGCGTGTGTTCGGCCGCGGTGCCGCCTTGCCGGTCGAGGCGCTGGCACGGCTGTCGCTGGGCATTGCGCTCGGCGGGTTCACGCTGGCCGCAGCGAGCGGGTTGCTGATGTTCGCCACGCAGCCTTCGGAGCTGCTGGCCAACCGGAGCTTCGTGCTCAAGATGCTCCTGCTGGTCGCAGCAGGTTGCAACGCGGCATGGTTTCACGGCCGCGGGTCGCTCGCCCGGCTCGACGGACTTGCCCGCGTCCAGATGTTGTTGTCCACTGCGATCTGGGTGGCGGTCGTGTTCTGCGGCCGCTGGATCGCCTACTACTGAACTCGAAGGAGCCTGCGATGCAACGCCGCCATTTCGCTGCCGCCGCCGTCATTCCGTTCGTCGCGCCCGGCGCCTGGGCGCACCACGGGTGGAGCAGTTTCGACGCCGATCGTCCCATCTACCTCGAAGGCAAGGTGGTGCGGGCGCGCTGGCAGAACCCGCACGCCGAACTGGTCGTGGAATTGCCCGCGGGCCTGAAGCTGCCCGCCGACCTGGCCCAGCGAGCGGTGCCTGCGCAAAGCGCCGGCGTCGACGGCAAGGCCCTGCTGGCGAAGACGGTGGTGCCGACGCGCAAGGACAGGCAATGGGAACTCGAACTGGCCCCGCTCACGCGCATGTCGGCCTGGGGTGTGGAGGAGATCAAGCCCGGCACGACCGTGTCGGCCGTCGGCTTCACCTTCAAGGACGAGAAAGGCGAGGCCGTGATGCGCGTCGAGTACCTCTTCGTCGGCAGCAAGGCCTACGGGCTGCGTTCCAGCCCGGCCTGAGTCGGGCGCTCAGTCCGCGAGTGCCGCGAGCGCGCGCTGGGTGATGTCGTCGACGCTGCCGACGCCCGCGATGGCGCGGTACTTCGGCGCGGCAGCCGGGTCGGCCTTGGCCCAATTGGCGTAGTAGTCGACCAGCGGACGCGTCTGCTGGCTGTACACCTCGAGGCGCTT
>SEGN01000639.1 GCA_004211245.1 Variovorax sp. | reverse complement strand
TTCCGCCTGTCGGTGCATCGGTCGGCCGATCAGCTGACTGCCGTCACGGTGGTGCATTGCCACAACCTGCTGGGCCGCACCTACATCCGCGTGATTGCGCCCTTTCACCGCATGGTGGTGCGCTCGGCGCTGAACCGCGCGGCCAAAGCCGGCTGGCCGCTTGCGGCTGCGGCCTGAGGGCTAACGCGGCCTGGCGGCGTAGCCGTTTTCAATCCATGCCTCGGCGCTCGCGGCACTGAGCTTGAAGGTCGGCGCCACGCGCGCCTCGCCGAGCTGCGTGCCGAACTCGTCCTGCGCCGTCAGCAGCGCATGCGGGTTGTCCTCGTCGGGCACGATCTGCAACGCCACGCGGATGCGTTCCGAGCCCGCGCCGATGCTCACGTGCTTGTTGAGCTGCGCGTGCAACTGCTGCTCGTGCCGGCGCAGCACTTCCGACGCGGTCTTCACCAGCGTGTGGAAGGCCGGTGCGTCGAGCGGCTTCGGGTTCTTCTTGTCGCGGCCCATGGTCCACGGGCCGACCAACGCGGGTTCGGCCTCGCCGTGCCGCGTCATCGACACGGCCCAGCCGTCGTCGTCCTCGTTCTTGATCACGCGTGCCGTCCAGCGCTCGTCGCGCCAGAGGCGGGGCTCCTGGATGGCGAGGTCGGTCGCGCCGTCGCCTTGTTCGTCGGATGGATGTGCAATGTCGGTCATGATGGCCACAGTCTTGCACAGGAGCCGACCGCCATGCCTGCCCGATCCGATGAAGAGGAGCGCCGCGCCCATGCCCGCTCGCTGTGGCGCTGGGTGGGCGACGAGCGTCCGCCTTTCGCCGTCGCACCCGCACCGGGCCAGCAGTCGGTGTGGGACTTCCCGCGGCCGCCGCGCGTCGCCGCCGATGCGCGCGAGGTCGTGGTGCAGCTGGGCCCCGTCGAGATCGCCCGCACGCGCGGCGCGCTGCGTGTGATGGAAACCGCGAGCCCGCCGACCTGGTACCTGCCGCAGGCCGACGTGCAGATGGCGCTGCTGCAGCCGGCGGCCGGCGAATCGTTCTGCGAATGGAAGGGCGAGGCGCGCTACCTGTCGGTCGTCACGCCAGCGCAAAGGCTCGACGCCGTAGCCTGGTGGTACCCCGCGCCCTTGCCGGGTTTCGAGGCGCTGCAGGGCCACGTCGCGTTCTACCCGCAGCGAACTCGCCGGCCGCATCGTAGGTGCCGCAGGTGAGCATGAGCGAGTTGATGCGTCGCGTCTGTCGTTCGGTCAGCAGGTTCACGCCCGGCGCCCAGGGATGCACGCCGTCGCGGCTCAGGTAGCCACCGGCGCGCGCCAACTGCACGCAGCTCATCGACAGTGAACACTGGTGGAAGTACAGCTCGAGCACGGCCTCGACGTCGTTGTCGAGCTTGCCGAAGCTCTTCATGAAATTGGCGAGCGCGTAGTTGCGATAACCCGTGGCCGCTTCGGACGCGGCCACTTCCTCGTCGAAGCCGATCGCCTCGCCTGCCAGGCTGCCCATGAATTCGATCACATCGGCGCCGGCCTCGCGGCCGAACAATGTGAGCAGCCGGTCGGCCACGGCGATCGCACCCGCATTGATGAACGGGTTGCGCGGCTTGCCCTGTTCGTTCTCGAGCTGCACCAGCGAGTTGAACGGGTTGCCCGAGGGCTCGCGGCCGATGCGCTCCCAGAGGGATTCGCCCAGCCGCTGCATGGCCAGCGTCAGCGTGAACAGCTTCGACACGCTCTGGATCGAGAACGGCGTGCCGGCGTCGCCTGCGCTGGCTTCCTCGCCGTCGCAGGTGCGCAGCGCGATGCCGAACTGCGC